>JACRAM010000009.1 GCA_016213405.1 Bacteroidota bacterium | reverse complement strand
ACACTCCGATACATTGTGATGCCAGTACCATATCTCCTCGCTCGTGTCTACCATGAAGTAAACATACTCTTTTGCGCTTCGCGCAACGGCATTTCATCCCTGTGGCAAGACCACAGGGAGTTCATGCCGGGGTCATTAAATCAAACAACTTACAACTTCATTTTATGAGTAAAATCACATTTATATCATTGTAATATTATGTATGTTTGCCCGCAATCAGAAATACTTTTATGCAGAACAACGCACTTGATTTTCTGCCCATCGTCCTCACCTTCTTCGTAGCAGCCGGATTTGTGGTAGCCGTTATGTTTATTTCTCATTGGCTGGGACCAAAGAGACGTTCCAAAATAAAGAATGATGTTTTTGAATGCGGTATCGAAGCGCAAGGTAATGCGCGCGTTCCGTTCTCTGTAAAATATTTTTTGGTAGCTATCCTTTTTGTTTTGTTCGATGTGGAAGTTATTTTCATGTATCCATGGGCAGTAAATTTTAAAGAACTCGGTATGCGGGGGTTTATTGAAATGGGATTATTCATTGCATTTTTCATGGTTGGATTTTATTATATAATGAAGAAGGGAGCTCTGAAGTGGGAATAAGAAACATGGCAGGTGTAAGAAGGCAGATGAAAAAATTACAGTTTAAATTATGTCAGAAGTAATAACACAAAAACCCACCATTGTTGAAGCCCCGGAAGGGTATTCTCAACCGGGTTTCTTTACCACTTCACTGGAAAAAGCGGTTGGCTTGGCAAGAAGAAACTCCATTTGGCCGCAACCCTTTGCCACATCCTGCTGCGGTATCGAATTCATGGCTGTGATGGCTCCGCATTATGACCTGGGAAGATTCGGAAGTGAAAGGTTAAGCTATTCTCCCCGCCAGTCCGACCTGCTGATGGTAATGGGAACCATCTCAAAAAAAATGGGACCGATAGTAAGACAGGTGTACGAGCAGATGGCAGAACCAAAATGGGTGTTGGCTATGGGTGCGTGTGCTTCAAGCGGTGGAATTTTTGATACGTACAGCGTTTTGCAAGGCATTGATAAAGTAATTCCTGTGGATGTTTATGTTCCGGGTTGTCCTCCGCGTCCTGAACAGATTATTGACGGTCTCCTGTTGATACAAAAAATGGTAAGCAGCGAAACATTCAGAAAAAGACAATCGCCTGAGTATAAAGCGCTGATGACAAAATACGGAATGGAAAATCAGTAAGCAGTGGAAAATCTTTTACGATACATAGAAGAAAAATTAAAAACAAAATTCGGTGATGCAATTATTTCTGCCGAGCAGCTTTATGATTTTCCGGTTTTCGTTATAAAAAGGGAAAAGCTTTTTGAGATTGTTAAGTATTTGAAAGAAGATTCCGAAATGGGATTTGAATTTCTTACAACGCTTTGCGGCTTACATTTTCCCGATAACAAAGGACAGGAACTTGGCGTAATGTATCAATTGCACAACATGCCTAAAAACTGGCGCATCCGCTTAAAAACTTTTTTCCCGATTGCTGACCCTGAAGTTCCCACGTTAACTCCTCTTTTTTCTTCCGCCAACTGGCAGGAAAGGCAGGAATACGATTTCTTCGGAATTATTTTTAAAGGTCATCCTGATCTGAGACGCATTTTAAATATGAATGAAATGAATTACCATCCAATGAGAAAAGAATATGCACTGGAAGATGGAACAAGAACGGATAAAAACGATTCAATGTTTGGTAGGTAAGAGAGAAAGAGAGACAAGTCAAAAGTCAAAAGAAATACAAAGTTGGCGTACGAAAAAGATATTAAGGAAAGAACAAAAAAGTTTGCGATAAGAATTATCAGGTTGTGTGCAGAGTTAAGAAAGAACAAAATTGATTTTCCGCTTGTCAACCAATTATTGCGAAGCGGAACATCTGTTGGAGCGAATGTAGTAGAAGCGAAGGCAAGCAGCACAAGGAAAGAGTTGATTCGGTTCTATGAAATATCACTTCGATCTGCAAATGAATCAGGATACTGGATAGATATAATCAGTGAGGGATTTGATTTGAAATTAGAAAGAATAACTGACGACAAAAAAGAATTACTTGAAATCTCAAAAGTGTTGGCGACTATTATTATCAACTTGAAAAAATGATTTTGTATTAACTTTTGAATTTTGATTTTAAAATTTTTGACTTATTGATATGGTAGAGGCAAAAAACAAACAAGAGGAAATTAAAGAGAAGGAATATTCTACTTTAAACTTAGGTCCTACCCATCCCGCCACGCACGGAATTTTTCAGAACGTACTGAAAATGGACGGAGAAATAATTATGGACGCGGTGCCTGAATGCGGATATATCCATCGGGCATTTGAAAAAATTGCCGAGCGAAGACCTTTTTATCAAGTTACTACTCTCACTGACCGTCTTAACTATTGTTCCTCTCCTATCAACAACATGGGCTGGCACATGACGGTTGAAAAACTTATCGGCTGCGAAGTTCCCAAACGCGCGCAGTATCTTCGTGTGATCATTATGGAGCTTTCACGCATTGCAGATCATTTGGTTTGCAACAGCATAATTGGTGTCGATAGTGGAGCAATGACTGTTTTCCTTTATGTAATGCAGGTTCGCGAACATATTTACGAGGTCTTTGAAGAAATCTGCGGGGCGCGCCTCACAACAAACATTGGCCGTATCGGAGGAATGGAACGTGATTTTACCGAAACCACCTGGAAAAAAATTAAACGTGTAGTCGATGAGTTGCCAAGAGTATTAGAAGAGTTTGAAAATCTTCTGGTACGCAACCGCATCTTTATGGATAGAACAGTTGGTTGCGGACCTATTTCAGCAGAGCGTGCGCTTAACTATGGTTTCACCGGACCAAATCTTCGTGCAACGGGAGTGGATTACGATGTGCGCGTGATGAATCCGTATTCATCTTATCAGGATTTTAAATTTATTGTTCCGATAGGACAAAACGGTGATGTATACGACCGCTTCATGGTGCGGGAGCAGGAAATGTGGGAATCGTTGAGCATCATCAAACAAGCCATTGCTAATATTCCTGACGGACCATTTCATGCCAATGTTCCTGAATTTTATCTCCCACCGAAAGAAGAAGTGTATAATAATATGGAAGCCCTTATTTACCATTTCAAAATTGTGATGGGAGAAAACGAAGTTCCGAAAGGGGAAGTGTATCACGCTGTAGAAGGCGGAAATGGCGAACTCGGTTTTTATCTCATGAGCGATGGAAGCAGATGCGCATACCGTTTGCACTTCCGCAGACCCTGTTTCATATACTACCAGGCATATCCTGAAATTATCAAAGGCGCTTTCCTTTCCGATGCCATCCTGACGATGAGCGCGATGAATGTGATTGCGGGGGAGCTGGATGCATAACAGCCAATTCGTCAATTAATCAATTTGAAAATTTGAAAATGAATCCACATTTTCAAATCGGGTAATTTTCAAATTATCAAATTGGCTATTTCGCTTCTGCCATAATCTTCTTTGCTTTCTCTTTTGCTTCGTCAATCGTTCCAACAAGGTGGAATGCCGATTCAGGAAGGTCGTCCACTTCTCCGTTGAGAATCATATTGAAACCTTTAATCGCGTCTTCAATAGAAACGAGGGCGCCTTTCAGACCGGTGAACGCTTCCGCAACGTGGAAGGGCTGAGACAAGAAACGCTGAACACGTCTTGCACGGCTTACCACTAATTTATCTTCTTCCGAAAGTTCATCCATACCGAGAATGGCAATGATGTCGAGCAATTCTTTGTATCGCTGAAGAATCATTTTCACGCGCTGAGCACAATTGTAATGCTCTTCTCCAACAATAGCAGGAGTAAGAATTCGTGAGGTGGAATCCAGGGGATCCACCGCTGGATAAATTCCGAGCTCGGCAATTTTACGAGAGAGAACGGTTGTTGCATCCAGGTGCGCAAATGTGGTAGCAGGAGCAGGATCGGTCAGGTCATCCGCAGGAACGTATACCGCCTGAACAGAAGTGATGGAACCGCGTTTGGTAGAAGTAATTCTTTCCTGCATCACACCCATTTCGCTTGCGAGTGTGGGTTGGTATCCAACCGCAGAAGGCATGCGTCCGAGAAGCGCTGACACTTCAGAGCCCGCCTGTGTGAATCGGAAAATATTGTCAATGAAGAAAAGAATATCTTTTCCTCCGGATTTTTCATCGCCATCACGGAAATATTCTGCCACTGTTAAACCGGAAAGCGCCACGCGCGCGCGCGCGCCGGGAGGTTCGTTCATCTGTCCGAACACGAAAGTTGCTTTTGAATCTTTTAACCCTTCTATATCTACTTTAGATAAATCCCAAGAACCTTTTTCCATGGAGTGTTTGAATTCTTTTCCGTAATTCATAATTCCCGCTTCAATCATTTCGCGGAGTAAATCGTTTCCTTCGCGTGTGCGCTCACCCACTCCTGCGAAAACTGAAAGTCCACCGTATCCTTTCGCGATGTTGTTAATTAATTCCTGAATCAAAACTGTTTTTCCAACACCCGCACCACCGAACAAACCAATCTTTCCGCCTTTTACATACGGCTCCAAAAGGTCAATGACTTTAATTCCTGTGAAAAGAATTTCGGATGAAGTAGAAAGGTCTTCGTACTTCGGAGGGTCGCGGTGAATGGCGTAACCATTTTTCTTTTCTACCTGAGGGAGTCCGTCAATCGCATCGCCTACCACATTGAAAAGTCGTCCGTTTATTTTTTCGCCAATCGGCATTTTAATGGAAGCGCCCGAAGAGCGCACTTCCGTGCCACGGCTCAATCCGTCTGTAGAATCCATCGCAATGGTGCGGATAGTATCTTCGCCAATGTGCTGTTGGCACTCAAGCACCACGTTCACACCATCAGGACGGGTTACTTCAAGAGCATCCAGAATGTTGGGGAGCGTAACTTTTTCTCCGTGAAAAGAAACGTCAATCACCGCGCCAATGATTTGAGAAATTTTTCCTTTTAACTGTGACATATATTATGAATAGTATTATTTGCGTTTTGTGTTGCGAAAATAATAGTATTTGTCTATCTGCAAAATGAAAGTTATCAGGTTTTTCATTTGGGCGCGCCACCGCGAGGCGCGCTGTCAGGCTTTCGCCACTCGCTTTTTTGTGAAACACAAAAAGAGCTCAAACAAATGGCTCAATCCTTCGCGCAAAATCCCTCACCCTTTAATCCCTCTCCCACAGGGAGAGGGAAAATATTGTGGTGGCATTTCGTTTTCCCCGCGCTAAAGCGCGGGGCTATTAACATCTCGCTCCTCTGGAGCGAAGAGAAAATCCTCATTAACAAAGGGGGATTAAGGGGGTTGTAAATTTCTCCATAGGAGAAAAATATTAATAGCCCCGACATTTATGTCGGGGTAAAAGAATCCAACCCACAATCTCTCCCCTCTCCTTGAGGAGAGGGTTTGGGGGTGAGGCAAAAAATGTTTTGCAGTTATTTCTTACATTTGATAACGGCAAATGAAAGTCTACGAAAGCATAGAGCAATTTAAAGGCGCCAAGAATCCGGCAGTGACCATCGGCACATTTGATGGCGTGCACCTGGGGCACCAGAAAATAATTCAGCAGTTGAAAGAAGGCGCGGAAACAATCAAGGGAGAATCGGTGATACTTACTTTTTATCCCCACCCTCGCATGGTTCTTTTTCCCGATGACGAAGATTTGAAACTCCTGAACACGGAAGAAGAGAAAAAAGATTTGTTGGAAAAACTTGGGGTGGAGCATTTGATCGTTCATCCGTTTACGAAAAAGTTTTCGCGGTTCACCTACACGGAATACGTGCGTGATATTCTGGTGAACAAAATAAAAACGAAAAAGCTCATCATCGGTTACAATCATCATTTCGGCAGAAACAGAGAGGGCTCATTCCAGCAATTGAAAAAGCTTGCTACCGTATATGGTTTCGAGCTGGAGAAAATCGCAGCGCAGGACATTAATAAAATTGAAATCTCTTCCACCAAAATCCGCAAGGCGCTGGAGAGCGGTGATATCAAAACCGCAAATAAATTTTTAGGATACGAATACTCTATCAAAGGAAAAGTTGTTAAAGGAAAAGGAATCGGCAAAGGATTGGGATATCCTACTGCGAACATTCAAATTGATGACAAGCACAAACTGATTCCTGCAAATGGAGTTTATGCAGTAACAGTACAAGTAGAAAATAAAATGCACAACGGAATGATGAGTATCGGTTTCAATCCAACTGTTAATCCCACAGGAAATGATTCCAATAGAATAAATGGTCATAAAAAAAGCATCGAGGTTAACATCTTTGATTTTGAAAAGGACATTTATGGCGAAAACATCCGTATCTTTTTCAGACAGAAACTAAGAGATGAAAAAAAATTTGAGAACATGGAAGCGCTGAAGAAAGCAATTGACGGAGATAAAGAAAAAACACTGAAGATACTTAGCCCCTCTCCATCTCTCCCCCAAGGGGAGAGGGTTTAAAACAAAATGAAAAAGCAAAATAATAAATATCAATTCAGATTACACTTCAGTGTTTTATTTTTTGTGTTTGCTTTATTCTCCCTTCCCTTGGGGAAGGGATGGGGATGGGCTTCTGCACAATCACTTCTTGACACTGCTTCTCTCCTTGCTTCACCCATTTACAATAACTTACAGGAAGCTCTCCAGAATCCCGACAAAGTTTACCGCCTTGATTTGAGCAAAAAGAAACTGAAAGTTTTTCCCGTGGAAATTCTGAAGTTCAAAAATCTTCAGGAACTTAATATCAGCAAAAACAAACTTGACTCGCTTCCAGAGCAAATCGGAACGCTCACCAACCTTCAAGTGCTGAATGTTTCAGGAAACAAACTGCAATACCTTCCTGACTCAATTGGCGAACTAAAAAACCTGAAAAAACTTGTTGGCTCCCGAAATAATTTACTGGCACTTCCAAAACGAATAGGTGATTTGGAAAATATCGAAATAATTGACTTGTGGGAAAATGATCTTTCCAGTTTTCCGGAAGAACTTTCCAAACTCAAAAAACTTCGCTGGATGGATTTACGCGTCATCATGATTGACGACAACCAGCAGGAACGAATTCGCCAGCTTCTTCCAAAAGCAAAAATTTTTTTCTCGCCCAGCTGTCACTGCGTAACAGGTTAGTTCTCCCCTCTCCTTGAGGAGAGGGTTGGGGGTGAGACGTGTTCATAAATCTGATTTTGCTTTCTCCCTTTATTTTCCATCTTTGCAGCAGAAAACTTGGGGGCGCCTCTGACGATACTATCAGGGCTGAGATGAACCCTTTGAACCTGAACAGGGTAATGCCTGCGAAGGGAAAGCAATATTCTCTCTCCTTAGGTTTTCTGACACGAATTACACTAATTAGCGCAAATTAATTAGTGTCAATTCATAAAATTAGTGTCTATGAAACTACTTGTCAACTCCGAACAAAAATATTTCTCAGGAAAAAATATTTTCGAATTAGTTCAAACATTAAATATGCCGAGCACAAATGGAATTGCTTTGGCGGTGAATGAAAAAGTGATTCCAAAAATGGAGTGGGAGAATTTTCAATTGAATGAGGACGATAAAGTTTTAATCATCAAAGCAACTCAAGGAGGATAACAAAACATGTAAGATGAAACATGGCAGAAGGCAGATGGAAATACAAAAACTAAAAATTTTAATTATGAATAAAACCGAAAAACTCCCCACTAGCGCAACTACAATCACCCGCGAACCGTTTCCCAACTCAAAAAAAATTTATGTAAGTGGCACCATCCATCCCGACATCAAAGTTGCGATGAGAGAAATTGAAATCTCAAGCGGTATCGCTTCCAAAAACGGAAATGGTAACTCGAAAGAAAAATTGGTCGTGTATGACACAAGCGGGCCTTTCACCGATCCTGCAATTGATATTGATTTAGAAAAAGGAATTCCCCGTTTGCGTTCGAAATGGAAATTCCAGAGAAGCGGAGAAAATATTTCGCAAATGCACTATGCGCGAAAAGGAATTATCACTCCCGAAATGGAATATATTTCTATTCGTGAAAATGTTTCTGTTGAATTTGTCAGAGACGAAGTCGCTCGCGGCAGAGCCATTATTCCTTCCAACATAAATCATCCCGAAGCCGAGCCGATGATTATCGGAAGAAATTTTTTGGTGAAGATAAATACTAACATCGGAAATTCTGCCGTGAGCTCCAGCATTGAAGAAGAAGTGGAGAAAGCGGTATGGTCTTGTAGATGGGGAGGCGACACGCTGATGGATTTATCAACAGGAAAAAACATTCACGAGACAAGAGAATGGATAATTAGAAATTGTCCTGTACCTGTGGGAACTGTTCCCATTTATCAGGCATTAGAAAAAGTGAACGGCAAAGCCGAAGATTTGACTTGGAAAATTTTCCGCGACACATTGATCGAACAAGCCGAACAAGGCGTAGATTATTTTACAATTCATGCCGGAGTTTTGCTTCGTTACATTCCGCTTACAGCGAAAAGAGTGACGGGAATTGTTTCGCGCGGAGGTTCCATTCTTGCAAAATGGTGTCTCGCTCATCACAAAGAAAATTTTCTTTACACACACTTTGAAGACATCTGCGAGATTATGAAAAAGTATGATGTCGCATTTTCTCTCGGAGACGGATTGCGTCCCGGAAGTATTGCCGATGCAAATGATGAAGCGCAGTTTTCAGAATTAATTACGCTCGGTGAACTCACAAAAATTGCGTGGCAGCACGATGTGCAAACGATGATTGAAGGACCCGGACATGTGCCGATGCATCTCATAAAAGAAAATATGGATTTGCAATTGAAGCATTGCCACGAAGCGCCATTTTACACGCTCGGTCCGCTCACCACCGACATCGCGCCCGGCTACGACCACATCACTTCCGCAATTGGAGCTGCGATGATTGGATGGTATGGCACTGCGATGTTGTGTTATGTTACTCCGAAAGAACATCTCGGCTTGCCGAATAAAAAAGATGTGAAGGACGGAGTCATCGCTTACAAAATTGCCGCGCACGCTGCCGATCTTGCAAAAGGACACCCCGGTGCGCAGATCAGAGATAATTTATTGAGCAAGGCGCGTTTTGAATTTCGCTGGGAAGACCAGTTTAATTTATCGCTCGACCCCGACACGGCAAAAGAATTTCACGATGAAACTTTGCCTCAGGACGGAGCCAAAACCGCGCACTTCTGCTCAATGTGCGGGCCGCATTTCTGCTCTATGAAAATTACGCAGGATGTGCGCGAGTACGCAGAAAAAATCGGGATTGCCGATGAGGAAGCATTGAAAAAAGGAATGGAAGAAAAAGCGAAAGAGTTTGCTGAAGCAGGAAATGAAATATATGTGCACGAATAAACATTTTGTATTTTTGTTATCATGAGCACAAAAGAACAAATCACTCATTGGAAAGAGTTATCCGATTATGATATGACTACAGCTAAACACATGTTTCAAACAAAGCGTTATCCGTATTGTCTGTACATGTGCCACCTTTCTGTAGAAAAAATTCTTAAGTCACTGCTCATGCAGCAAACGGGCAATCATCCTCCTTTCTCGCATAATCTTGTTGCCCTTGCAAAAAGTTTGGAAATTAGTTTTGATGAAAACCAAAAGACATTGCTTGCCGACCTCACCGAATTTAATATTGAAGCAAGATATCCGGAATGGAAAAAGGAATTTTATAAAAGAGCGACCGGAAAATACACACATACTTATTTTACGCAGACACAAAAATTACAAAAATGGCTGAAAAAATTTCTAAACAAATAATTGAACATATCAGGGATTATGTTTCTGTATTAAGAAATGAAATTCCTGTAAGCAAAGTGATTCTCTTTGGCTCGTATGCAAACGGGAAACAACGCAAAGGAAGCGATGTGGATATTGCCATCATCTCTGAAAAATTCGGAGTTAATCCGCACGAAGAAGGAAAATACCTGCTCCGTAAATTATGGGATGTAAAATTTGCCAACATTGACCCCATCCCCTATTCTCCAAAAGATTTTTTCTCTAAAGAGCCGTCACCGCTGCTCTGGGAAATTAAAAAGTACGGAGTAGAAATTTCATGTTAACTTTTTCATTTTTTTGTATTTATTGTCTACTGCCCATTGTCTACTTCCTTCTTTGGGCGTTCCCGCGAAACGCGGTCGGGCTATTCGCTACAATCCCTGACCGAAGCGTCAGGGGATTTCCGCTTCTATCCCTAACGCAAACAACAAGTAATGTTTTTTCAAAGAATGCTCTTCAATAAATAACCAACAACTAAAAAAAATTATTATGACAGAAGACAATACTCAAAAAATTGATGAAAGTGTTTTAAAAGAAATAGAAAGCCGCTTATTAAAATGGAGAATCGGTGCTAATTTGCTATCAGTTGGTTTAATTCTAATTGGCTTTTTAGCTGTAGCCTGTTCAGTTTTTGTAAGTGCCTTTATTGGTCTGGTGGATGAAGGTCATATTAGAATCATTGCTGCGACCGCGACAGTTTCTTTTACTATAATAAATGCATTTAATTTGAAAACAATGGCAAGTAATGTAAGAAACGGTTGGAAAAATTTAAATGCTGCACTTTATAAATTCAAATCTAAACAAATTACAGCAAAGGATTTAATAAACAAATATGAAGAAAGTGAACATATGATTGGCACCGTGGAATTTAATTTTAATAAATCAAAAGAAGAAACTTACCCAAATATTAAATGAGGACTCATTTCCTTCTACTACTCCTGTTTCCCCTTTTTGCTTTTTCTCAGCAATTTAAAATTGATTCGCTTCTTTTTATTATTAAAAATTCAAAAGAGGATACAAATAAAATAGATGTGCTAAATAAACTTGCATCTGAATTTAAGAAAGTCAGTATGTATAAGGAAGCAATAACAAATGCCAACAATGCTTTAACTATTTCTGAAAGATTAAATTTTAAAAGAGGAATAAGTGATTCCTATATAAAACTGGGTTCAATTAATTTATCGCAAGGAAATTATCCAGAGTCATTAAAATACTATTTGTCTTCATTAAAAATAAACGAAGAAGTTGGCAATAAGAAAAAAATAGCACCCATTTATAATTCTCTTGGAATTGTTTATCAAGTTCAGCATAATTATTCAGAAGCTTTGAAAAATTATTTCAATTCCCTAAAGATAAATATGGAAATAAATAATAAAAATGGAGTTGCAGATGTTTATGCAAATATTGGGACTATCTATGTCGTACAAAATAAAATTGATGAGGCATTAGAAAACTTTCATTCCTCTTTAAAGGCATATCAGGAAATTGAAGACAAGCAAGGTGTTGCTTATTCATATAGCAATATAGCCGAAGTTTTAGAAAACCAAGGCAATGTTAGCGAGGCATTAAAAAATGAAATTGCTGGATTAAAAATATTCGAAGAAATTGGAGACAAAGAGGGAATATCTGGCAACTATAATGCTCTCGGGTTATTTAATATAAAACTTAAAAAATTCGATGTAGCAAAGCAACAAATAAATAAAGCACTAACAATCGCAGAAGAAATAGGAAGTAAGGAAAATATTAAAAACAGTTATAAAGCATTATCAAAATTAGATAGCATTCTTGGTAATTTTAAATCTGCATATGAAAATTATAAAATGTATATTCTTTATCGTGACAGTTTAATAAACGATGAGAATACAAAAAAGACTGTTCGGGCACAAATGAATTATGAGTTTGATAAAAAAGAATCCTTAGCAAAAGCAGAGCAAGAAAAGAAAGACGCAATTACTAATGAAGAAAAGCGCAGGCAAAAAATGTTTTTGTTTTCGGTTATCGGGGGTTTGCTCTTAGTGGCAGTATTTTCGGTTTTCATGTTCAACCGCTGGCGCGTTACCCAAAAGCAAAAAGCAGTTATTGAAGAACAAAAACACATTGTAGATGAGCAAAAGAAATTAGTAGAAGAAAAAAATAAAGACATTACCGATAGCATTAACTACGCACAGCGCATACAAAAAGCATTGCTTGCCTCAAACAGTCTGCTCGACAAAAACCTTGGCGAATATTTTGTTTTATTCAAACCAAAAGATATTGTAAGCGGAGATTTTTACTGGGCAACAGAAGCAGTTGGCAGTAAGCAGTCGGCAGTAGGCAATGAAACAGCCAATAGATTTTATCTTGCCGTGTGCGATTCAACAGGTCACGGAGTTCCGGGCGCATTCATGAGTTTGCTTAACATTTCATTTCTCAACGAGGCGATTGCAGAAAAAGGAATTGAAAAGCCCAATGAAATTTTTAATCATGTTCGCCAGCGGTTGATTGAAAATATTTCTTCCGAAGGCGCTCAGGACGGAATGGATGGCATATTACTAACATGTAAGATGGAAAATGGCAGAAGGCAGATGGAATACACGGGAGCAAATAACGCACCTATTCTTGTGCAGGATGGAAAAATAATTGAACTCGAAACCGACAACATGCCCGTTGGACTCAGTGATAGAAAAAATTCTTTTACGCTTAGGGCTGTTGAATCTCAAACTTCAGACCTCAAACCTCAAACCTTGTATTTGTACACCGATGGCTTTGCCGACCAGTTTGGCGGTCCGAAAGGAAAAAAATTCAAGTACAAGCAACTGAATGAAAAGTTATTAGCGATAAGCGATAAGTCATTAGCTGAACAGAAAAACATTCTTGAAAAAACATTTGAGGATTGGAGGGGAAGTTTGGAACAAGTTGATGATGTGCTGGTGATAGGCATAAAGGTTTGATCTTGATATTGCAAATTAAAATTTCAAAATTTTAATTAAAATGACTGAATTTTCGATATGCCATCATAATTTCGCTAATACTCCATCCCGGTTTGTTACAAAATGGAAGGCTTTTGCTACAAAAGGGAACGCTCCTGCTACAAAAGGGAAGGCTTTTGCTACAAAAGGGATTGCTCTTGCTACAAAAGGGAACGATTTTGTTACAAAAGGGATTGCTCTTGCTACAAAAGGGAACGATTTTGTTACAAAAGGGATTGCTCTTGCTACAAAAGAGAACGCTTTTGTTATAAAAAGGAAGGAAATTGAATCGGCAAAATAGCAGAGAACAATGAAACTCATCGTCATCTCCTTGCCCGCACCTGCTCCCAACGAACACGAGATCATAAATTCTTTGCTCGAAGAAGGACTGGAAATGTTTCAAATCCACAAACCTTCTTTTTCAAAAGAAGAAATTAAAGATTTCATTCAGCAAATTTCTACAAAGCACCAGAACAAAATCTTTTTGCATTCCGATTTTTCAAAATTCCATTCATTGAGCCCACCCCCTTCCCCTCCCCAAGGGAGGGGAGATTTATTTTTTCTCTCGCCAATATTTGACAGCATTTCTAAAACAGGATACAAATCAAAGTTCGACTTGCAGGAAGTAAAATCATTTCTGCAAAAACAAAAAGCCCTTCCCATGGGGAAGGGTTTGGGATGGGCTCCTATTGCCCTTGGCGGAATTGACGAGGGCAAAATTGAAACCTGCCGTGAACTTGGTTTTGCAGGAGTTGCCGTTCTCGGAGCAATCTGGAACAGCACAAATCCGATAGAGAAATTTAAAATAATACAAAAGCAAATAATGAATACTGAACAAGGAATACCGAATAATGGAGTTGAAATACTTCGGCATTCATAATTCCTTGTTCGATATTCGATATTCAAAAATCTTGAAAGCACGACCAACCGTATTAAGCATTGCAGGTTTTGATCCCAGCGGTGGAGCAGGCGTTCTTGCCGATATCAAAACCTTTGAACAGCACAAAGTTCAGGGCATGGGAGTTGTAACCGGTTTAACTTTTCAGAACGATTCTGAATTTGACGGAGTGAAGTGGATTAGCGAAGATGAAATCATAAAACAGATTGAAGTCCTCGCAAGAAAATATAAGTTTGAGTTTGTGAAAATTGGAATGATTCAAAGTTTAGATATTCTTGAAAAAATAATCTCAAAACTAACGACTAACGACTCAAGACTCCTTTGGGATCCAATAATCAGAACAAGTTCCGGATTTGATATTCACCAAAATTTTGAAAAAGAAAAGCTTACTTCCACTCTTAAAAATATTTATCTCCTCACTCCTAATACAGATGAAATAAAAATTCTTTCGGGTGCGCAAGATGAAATGAAAGGCGCAAAAGAACTTTCAAAATACTGCAATGTATTTCTCAAAGGCGGTCACAGTGAAAAGAAAAAAGGACATGATTATCTTTTTACAACTGAAGGCAAAATATTTCCTTTTCGCACAAAGAAAATTTCTGAAATCGGAAAGCACGGAAGCGGATGTGTATTATCTTCGGCAATCACGGCAAATCTTGCAAATGGAAATGACCTACAGCGTTCCTGCCTGAAAGGGAAAGATTACGTGACAAAATTTTTAATGAGCAATAAAACTTTAATCGGTTACCATAAAATCTGACTATGGAAAAATTTGATCAAAAACTTTTGCGCGGAAATAAGGAATGGGTGGCGCAAAAACTTTCAGAAGATTCCGGATATTTCAAAATGCTTTCGCAACCTCAGCATCCGCTCGCGCTGTGGATCGGTTGTTCCGACAGCCGTGTGCCTCCGAATGAGGTTACGCGTACGCATCCGGGCGAATTATTTGTGCAACGCAACATCGCCAACATGGTCGTCCACTCCGATATTAATTTGCTCAGCGTACTTGATTATTCGGTGAACATTCTCGGAGTAACACACGTAATCGTGTGCGGGCACTACGGTTGCGGAGGCATCAAAGCGGCAATGAGTAGTATGACATTCGGTCTGCTCGACAACTGGCTCAGAAATATCAAGGATGTGTATTTGCTTCATGAAAAAGAACTGGACAGCATCAGCGATATAACAGAACGGGGAAAACGTTTGGTGGAACTCAATGTAAGAGAACAAGTGCGAAATCTGTGCAAGACATCCATCATTCAGAATGCATGGAAACTTCAAAAACATCCGCATGTGCACGGTTGGGTGGATGATATTTCAACCGGATTGATAAAAGATTTGGGTATAACTTTACGAAGCAATGAGGAGATGCATAAGATTTACAAATATGATTTTTCAGTACCTGATCATTTATAAAATATTTTTATGGAACAACTTTATCAAAAACTTCTGCAAGGCAACAAAGACTGGGTTGCAAAAAAAATAAAAGAAAGTCCTGATTTCTTCAGCGATCTGGCAAAAGGACAAAGCCCGGGCGTGTTGTGGATTGGCTGTTCGGACAGTCGGGTTCCTGCCAATGAAATAACCGGAACAAAATCAGGTGAAGTATTTGTTCACCGCAACATCGCTAACGTTGTGGATCATACGGATGCCAATTTACTGAGCGTATTGGACTATGCCGTAACTATTCTTGAAGTAAAACATGTAATCGTCTGCGGGCATTACCATTGTGGCGGCATTAAAGCGGCATTGGGCAACAAGCATTATGGCGGAATGATTGATAACTGGCTCCGCAATATTAAAGATGTCTACCGTCTTCATCAAAAAGAACTGGACGCAATTACAAATTTAGAGGAACGAGACAGGAGGTTAACTGAATTAAATATTATTGAGCAGGTATATAATTTATGCAAGACTTCCAGTATTCAAAGTTCTTGGGAAAAGCATAAACGTCCGCATGTGCACGGATGGGTGTATGATGTGAGCAACGGATTAATAAAAGATATGAATGTGACGGTTCGGGATGATTCCGAGATGGATAATATTTACAAAATAGATTTCTGAGCCACGAATTGCACTAATTAACACAAACTAATTAGAGCCAATTCGTGCAATTAGTGCCTATGATTTCAAGATTACATTACATCACTCAAGACCTTCCTGATTTTTCTCATTCTCAACTTGCAGAGTTTGCTTGTAAAGGCGGTGCGGACTGGATACAACTTCGTGTAAAAAATAAAACGTATGATGAATGGCTGAAGATTGCGGAAGAAGTAAAATTGGTTTGCAAAAAATTCGGGGCGACATTAATTATCAATGACAATGTAATAATCGCAAAAGAAATTTCAACCGATGGTGTTCATTTGGGAAAAGAGGATATGAATCCGAAAGAGGCGAGAAAAATATTGGGAAATAATTTCATTATCGGAGGAAGCACCAATACGATGGAAGATGTAAAATGGCAGATGGCAAACGGATGTGATTACATCGGACTTGGACCTTTTCGACATACAACTACTAAAGAAAAATTAAATCCGATTCTTGGATTAGATGGAATAAAAACAATCGCTGAAAAATTTGGTGACAAGATTCCAATGATTGCCATAGGAGGAATTAAGCTCGAAGATGTTGAATCATTAATGCAAAGCGGAATTCACGGTGTTGCAGTTTCTTCGGCAATAAATCTTTCGGAGAATAAAACTGATGCCACCAATAAACTCATTCACGAATTACACAAATTCACACTAATTCATCCGTGAAAATTCGTGCTAATTAGTGTTTATGCAGCTTTGAGGCGCTTCAACTTACTTCTGGAAAGTTTTTCTTTTGCATAAAGCAGTGTGATGTGAAGTTCTTTCACCTTTCCTTCGGATGGAATTTCAAACATTGCATCGTTCATTACACCTTCGCATAGAGAACGGAGCCCGCGCGCACCGAGTTTGAACTCAAATGCTTTTTCAACAATAAAATCAAGCGCGTCATCATCAAAAGAAAGTTTTACTCCATCCATCTCAAACAATTTCATGTACTGCTTGGTGAGGGCGTTCTTCGGGTCGGTAAGAATTTTTCTGAGCGTGCTTTCATCCAAAGGAGATAAATAAGTAATCACAGGCAAACGTCCAATCAATTCAGGTATCAATCCGAATTTTTTCAGATCAAGCGGTGCGATGTACTGCAAAATATTTTCTCTGTCAACCGAATCTCCTTCTTTTGATGCTGTATATCCGAGAGACTGCGGTTTAATTCTTCTCGCAATCATTTTTTCAATCCCATCAAATGCTCCACCACAAACAAAAAGAATATTAGAAGTATCAATCTGAATCATTTTCTGCTCAGGGTGTTTTCTTCCACCCTGTGGAGGAACATTCACAACAGCGCCTTCCAATAATTTCAAAAGCCCCTGCTGAACTCCTTCTCCGGAAACATCGCGCGTGATGCTCGGGTTATCACTCTTGCGTGAAATTTTATCTATCTCATCTATAAAAACAATTCCCCGTTCCGCGGCAGTCACATCATAATCCGCAACCTGAAGCAATCGGGCGAGAATGCTTTCCACATCTTCACCTACATATCCCGCTTCGGTGAGAACGGTTGCATCTGCCATGCAAAACGGAACATTCAGAATTTTCGCGATGGTTCTGGCAAGCAGCGTTTTTCCTGTGCCGGTTTCACCAACAAGAATGACGTTTGATTTTTCTATTTCGATGTCATCTGATTTTGTGGTGGTTCTCTTCGGCTTCTGTGAAATCCGTTTGTAATGATTGTAAACCGCAACTGACAAAACTTTTTTCGCATCGTCCTGCCCTATTACAAATTCATCCAGATGTTTTTTAATTTCACTCGGCTTGATGAGATTCAAAACAAAATGTGCGGATTTGCCTCCCTTTGCTTTCAGTTCCTGCTTTACAACTAAATGCGCTTGTTCCACACAATGATCGCAGATATGACCGTCAAGACCGGAGACCATCACATTAATATCCTGCTGGTCTCGACCGCAGAAAGAACACTTCACATTTTTTTGAGTTGCCATAACTTTTTTTCAACGATTACACCGATTATTTATTTGATTACACAGATAACAGCCATCGGTGTAATCTCATTTCATAATCGGTGTAATCCTAATTTATTTTGTTTTGCTTCTCACTAAAATTTCATCCACCATTCCATAATCTTTTGCTTCCTGAGCAGTCATCCAATAATCACGGTCACTGTTTTCCCAAACTTTTTCATAGGTCTGTCCGCTATGCTTCGCAATAATTTCGTAAAGTTCCTTTTTCAGTTTCTGAATTTCACGCGCTGTGATTTCAATATCAGATGCCTGCCCTTCTGCACCACCCATCGGCTGGTGAATCATAATACGTGCGTGAGGGAGTGCACTGCGTTTTTTCTGAGCGCCCGCACACATAATCACCGCGCCCATCGAAGCTGCCATGCCTGTACAAATCGTATCAACATCTGGCGCAATATATTGCATCGTGTCATAAATTCCAAGTCCGGCATATACAGAACCACCTGGTGTGTTGAGATAAATTTGAATATCTTTTTTCGCGTCCACCGATTCAAGAAAAAGCAACTGTGCCTGAATAATGTTAGAAACATAATCGTTGATAGGCACACCAAGAAAAATAATTCTGTCCATCATGAGACGAGAGAAAACATCCATGGTTGCAACGTTCAGCTGGCGCTCTTCGATAATGGTTGGAGAAATATAATAGTCGCTGCGGATGACGGTGCTGTTTAGTTTCGTATAAGCATCCATAGTCATACTGCTGATGCCTTTGTGCTTAATTGCGTATTTGCGAAATTCGTTTTGGTCAAACATAATTTTGATTTTGGATTAAGAAATTAAGATTTAGGGTTTTTGAAAAACTCGTCATAAGGAAGTTCTTTTTTCTCTATGGTGAAAGTGTTTTTGAAAAGTTCAATTAGTTTTTGGTCATATAATCTGTCATACGCATTTCTAACCTGTTTTTCATCTTCAAGCACTTTTTTTACTGATGCTTTAATAGTTTCATCATCTGCATTTGTCATTCCGCGTTTGGCGAAATTCATTTTCACAAGATTGGTTACATATTGCTCCACTTCTTCAGCAGGAACAACAACCTTGTAAGTTTTCAAAAGATGATTTTCAATCAACTGCCATTTGAGCGCATCGGAATAAGAATGATATTCTTTGTCCATTTGTTCCGAAGAAATTTTTTCTTTGTTGGTGGCAAGCAAAAATCTTTTCAGAAAACTTTCGGGAAGAGAAAGATTTGCCTTTTTCAGAATTGAATCCGCCACATCATTCATGAATTTCTTGTCGCTGTCTCCAATGAACATCACTGCAAGTTCTTCGCGGATTTTATTTCTGAATTCTTCTTCGCTGTTAATTTTTCCTGCTCCATAAATTTTATCGAACAACTCCTGATTCACTTCCGCTTGCACAATCCGGCTGAGATTTTTCAGGCGAAATTGAAGAGAGAGCCCATTCAACTTCTCCGCAGATAATTCGAGGATTTCGAAAATATAGGAAGCATTGTCAGAAAGGTTATCCAGCACAACTTTATCTTCTTTCTTCAGCCCGATGAGTTTAACTTTGTTTTGTGCATTAGTGATTTTGGAAATATCAATGAGTGTTGTTTTGAAAACTCCTCCGGGAACAACATTGCCTTCTTTATCCACTTCGGTAAAATCACCGACCAGCACATCCTTTTCTTCAGATGCTTCAGGATGAATCACTTGTCCGTAATTTCTGCGGAAGTAATCCACGTGCTTGTTTATCAACTCATCATCAACTTTCACCGAGTAATAAGGATATTTTTCTTTTGCAGAAAGTTCAATATTCATTTTAGGAGCCAGACCTAAATCATATTGAAATTCAAATTCGGTCTGATGGTCGAAATCAATATGAGAATCTTCTTTCGGAAGAGGGTTGCCAAGAATATCAATTTTATTTTCAGAAATATATTTGTGAAGCGATTCTGAAAGCATGTCATTTATCTCTTCGACCAAAATATGCGTGCCAAAACGTTTCTTTATCAAATCTACCGGAACTTTTCCCGGACGGAAGCCAGGCAGATCAACTTTTTTTTGGTATTTTTTCAACGCAATATTATACCTGTCCGAATAATCAGCAGGAGCGATTTTGACTTTCAAAACAGCATTCAGGTCATCAACGTTTTCTTTAACTATATCCATAGCAGGTAATAAAGTAAATGGAGGGCAAAGATAAGAGATTTATGGGGACGGAAATTGCCCCTGAAAATCTTGAAAATTTGTGCGGGCGGAGGGACTCGAACCCCCATGCCGTGAAGCGCCAGATCCTAAGTCTGGTATGTCTACCAATTTCACCACGCCCGCAAAACTTGGTTAATCGTTCAAAGTTAATTGTTAATCGTGAATCAGCTATTAACTCTGAAGAATTAACTTTTATTTTCTTCGGTGCACCCGGAGGGACTCGAACCCCCAACCCTCTGGTCCGAAGCCAGATATTCTATCCATTGAACTACGGGTGCAATTTTAATGAATGGCAAAAATATGAATTTACATTCCCAATACTGAAGGTAAACACAATATCATGCTTGATTTTACGTTCCGATTTCTTTAGTACATTAGCACAAAGCGATGAATCATTTGAAACAAATCTGCACTTCCGCATTATTGCTGTTAACTTTTCTCATGGGAGGAGATGGAATTTGCCAGCTTGCTATTGGTCAGTGGCGCGACCACCTTTCTTATAAAAAAGGAATTTCTGTCACCCAAAGCAATGAAAAAATTTACTGTGCAACTGAAAGCGGAATTTTTTCTCTAAAAAAAGATGATAATTATATTGAGCGTCTTTCAAAGATTTCGGGACTATCTGATGTGGGTGTTAGTACCATTCGTTATAATGATTATGACAATACCTTGTTCATCGCGTATAATAATGCCAATATTGATTTGGTTTCCGGAAATATTATTTATAATATTTCTGACATCAAGCGGGCTATCATCACCGGAAAAAAAACAATAAACAATATTCACCTGAGAAATCAACTCGCTTACGTTGCCTGCGGGTTCGGAATAGTGGTTCTTGATATGGATAAAAAACAAATAGAAGACACCTATTATATTGGCGTGAATGGAGGATACATTAATATCCGCGACATCACTTCTGATGCAAATTATCTTTATGCAGCAACTGATTCGGGAGTTTACAGGGCTTCATGGAACTCTTCCAATTTGGCTGACTATAATTCATGGAATAAATTTTCTTTATTGCCGAAAGGTAAATACAACACGATTACTTCTTTTGCAGGAAAAATTTATGTTAACTACTCTGCCCCCTCCACAGTGCCATGGCCTGCTGATACAATTTATGAGTATGATGGAACAACGTGGGGTCATTTTCTTAAGCCGGATACAAGTTTCTTTCCAGTCAGAAAAATGGAATTCAACAGTAATAAATTGTTGATTTCTTTTCCCGGATTCATGGATGTCTATGATGGAAGTGAAACATGGCTTGCACGACTATATGGAGTTGATCCTTATCAGGGAATTATTGATAATACCAATCTGAATTTTATATGGATTGCCGATAATCTAAATGGGTTAACAAAAGTTGTCAATCTCGGTGCATGGAATGAAAATTATTTTCCTAATGGGCCTAACACTTCTGAGGTTTATGTCATGAGCATGTCAGATGGAGATTTATGGGTAGCGCGGGGCGACCATGACGAAATATGGAACGGAAGATACAACGAAGCAGAAGTATATAAATTCAGCAGCGAAAACTGGTCAAGTATAAAAGGAGGTGCGGGTGGAATTGCCGCACTCGATACAATGCGTGATATTGTTTCTGTTGCCATTGATCCGGCAAATAAAGAACATGTGTATCTCGGCACAATTGGTTATGGACTTATTGAACTCAACAACGGCTCAATTATAAAAATTTGGAATGAAACCAACAGCAGTTTGCAATCCATTACCGGTCTTCCATCCTATCATTGGGTAACTGTGTATGGACAAACCTTTGACAAGGATGGTAACTTGTGGGTTACAAATTCCAATGTCATTAATCCGTTATCTGTAAAAAAGAGCGATGGCACATGGCAGCCACCATTTAACTTTAGCAATTTGGGATTAGGATTAAATCCTACTCTTGGACAAATCATCGTCAATCAATACAACCAGAAATGGATGGTGCTTCCGCGCGGAGGAGGAATTTTGGTATTTAATGAAAACGGAACATGGGGAACAGGAGATGACAATATGAAAAAACTTTTTGCAGGTGCCGGAAATGGAAATTTTCCGAGCAATGAAGTGGAATGCCTTGCCGAAGATAAAGACGGAGAAATCTGGGTGGGTACGGATAAAGGCATTGCAGTTTTTTACTGCCCCGACCAGATTTTTTCTTCTTCAGGATGCGATGCTCAGCAGATTTTTATTGAACAGGACGGGCACACGCAGATTCTGCTCGAAACAGAACTTGTAACTGCCATTGCTGTGGATGGAGCCAACCGCAAGTGGATTGGCACTCAAAACTCCGGAGTTTACCTTATGTCTGCAGACGGTACACAGCAAATTCAGCATTTCACGGTAGATAACAGCCCGCTTCTTTCTAACGAAATCCGTTCCATCGTTATCAATCCAAAGACAGGAGAAGTTTTTTTTGGAACGGTAGATGGAATTATTTCGTATAGAAATGATGCAACTGAAGGGCTGGAAGATTTTACTGATGTGTATGTTTTCCCGAATCCTGTTCAACCTGGATATGCTGGTCCTATAGCGATAACAGGACTTGTTGAAAATGCTGATGTAAAGATTACTGATATCAGCGGATCTCTTGTTTATCAAACCAAGGCGCTGGGAGGACAGGCAATATGGTATGGCAATAATTTTAAAGGTGAACGAGCACGCACAGGAGTTTACATGGTGTTTTGTGCTAATGATGACGGCTCTAAAACTTATATAGCAAAAATCCTTTTTGTAAACTAATTCAGTTTTTATAGTTATCTGTTACTTTCAATCACTTTTGTAAACCTTCACATCAAAATCATCTATACAAATTTCTTTTTTATTATCGTTAATGATATAAATACTCAATTTTGCATCATTAGATATTGATGTAAATTTCTCTTTGAAAAAAACTTGTTGCCACTCATTTCTATCATTAACATAGTCCTCCAGTTTCCTTGCTTTCCAGAAAAATATTCCTCCATTATCTTCCAGCGAAACAACCAAAGTACCTCTTGCATGTTCTGCCATTTTTACCCAAACAGAAGTGTTGACGATAACAGCAGATGAATCATTCCTTATTTTACTAATAGAAAATGTAAAAGTGGAAGAGTAGATATCTTTCGCGTCAAGCAATTCGGATTTTTTGCCTGAAAAAATATTCTCAGAAGATAGGTTTGTTGTATCACCCGACCAATTTTCTTTTTTGCTTTCAAAATCATTTAATGAATGTACTATCAATGTGTCGGCAGACACATAGTATTGCATAAAATAGTTGAAAGTATTTTTATAATTTCCACTATATAATTTAGTTGCTGAAGAATCAGGAAAGGCAATATGCTCTTTATTTATTTCAATGTTTTCCCACTCCATGAAAATACGTGACTTCATAAGATTGATATTAGAGCAAGTGAATCTGATTACATCAACTTCGGAAAACTGAATGGTGCTCTTGTCCATATCACTCGCAAGAAGAGGATTTATCCATATGCCTCTTTCCGCACAGTTCGGAATCACACGATATTGCATTACATTACCATTCTTCATTCTGCAATCCATTCGTATTTCCTCTCCTTTAAATAAAAATTCTTTAATCTGCCCGAAAAAAGTATTGTTGAATTTTGTTTTAACCCTCACAATCCCATCTTCTGCAGGAGGAACTTTAATCCATTGATTCCATGAGGCAGTATCTGATTTGATACTCTTTGGATAAAACAACATGCGTTTATTTGTTTTAGCAAATAAAATAATCTGTTCATTTTTATAAACAGGTTTGTAGTTAGTAAAGAACTGATAGATTGCATGGGGTTCATCATTCAATAAATACCGGTTATCAATACTGCAAAATCCTTTTTGCCCATATCTGTCATCTGTAAGCTCCCAAACAATATAGCGTGCGCTTTTATCGGAAGAAAAATATTCCGCATCCTGATTATCCAGCCATTCTGTATAGGCGGCATAACTTTGTATAACCGGTCTTGGCTTCCAATTCAGATTGTTGGCTACAACGTAACTGAAATCCCAGGGATATACATCAACGCTTTCATTACCTATTATGCTTAAAACTGCCATTGGTAATTTTGCGGGTTGTATGTTTTCCTTGGAGATGGCAGCGCTTTTCTCTGCGAGTTTGCCATAGTCAAAAAATGTTTCATAAAAATTATTAAATCCATTTATCCCAATACGGTCATCCTGATGGTAACGTTCGGTGGAAAGCATGTTACTATAAAGGAAAAAGAATGAAACAATGATAAGTATGATATGAATTAATTTTATTTTATCAATGAAAATCAGGAACACGAAAAAAAATAAAATTAAAAAATGATAAAATACGGACAAGTGCACTTCCTCCTCGCGGGAATAACTATGCTTCCAAGACGCAAATGCCGAAAGAAAAAACAACACGTATAAAAAGTAAGTTCTTTTATCCTTTGTAACTGCGGGAATCAAAAAAAATGCGACAAGAGCTGTGCCAAGCAACCACCAATTATTTTCTGGATAAACTGAAGCAGCAGCAGAATTATCTTTCGCCAATTGAAAAGTAGCCCATAAAAATTTTAAACATCCGTGAAAGTCTCTGTAAATCACAAACCAAAAAAGAAAATATAGTGCGCCAACACTAACAACAATTTTAATCAGTTTTTTAAAATCTTTGTATAAAAAATAATAAATAAACATATAAGAAATCAAAAGCAGAAAGGATGAGATACCTATGGAAGATTTAATATATAATCCGAAAACCAAACTAAACAAAGAAACGATTAACCATTTTCTGCTTTTAGCTTCATGATGAATTAATAATGAAACTGCTGTTATTCCAATCAGCAAATGATCCACATTTACAATTTGGCACAATAAAAAAACAATTCCAAAATGAAGAAGCCATTTTTCTTTATTAATAAGTTGTCCGAGAAAAAGCGTTGCATAAATAAAAGTCAAATAAACGATGGAAATAAATCCTATGCTAAGCACAAGATTATTCCCCATTGGAACAGGCATTTTCAGAAAAGACAAAGGTCCGTAAGTAAAAATCACCTCACTTCCAAAATGAATATCATGACTGAAAAAATAATTCAAAGCGAAAGGCAGTGAAAAATCTAATCCTGTAGAAAAAGTAGGATCAATTTTTGGAAATGAGGTCAGAAAAATAATAATTGCCAAAAACAGCAGGTTTGGCATCTTCGACTTCATAGAAAATATTTTATGTAAAAACATGATCTCCAGCAAAGATATTTTAATTTTATACCAAATGAATAATAAAGAAATCCTTAGAGTATCTTAACTTTTATACATCTTTGTATTCCTTTTGGAAGATCCATGAAAAAGTTTTGTATAATAATCTCTGCTATACTCGTAGCTGCAAGTTGCACGACTTCTCGCAAATCACATGAGTCTGCACAGAAATTTCCTGCCAAAACAGGTGATACACTTGCTAAACATGAGCCGGGAGAATTTCATCCAACTTCCACAAGAAGCATTGACATCCTTCACACCAAACTTGAGGTGAATTTTGATTGGGAAAAACAATACATGAACGGCAAAGCAACCATTACATTTAAGCCGTACTTCTATCCTGCAAAAGAAATCACGCTTGATGCAAAAGGGTTTGAAGTGAAAGAAGTTTCTCTTCTTACTAATCCAACGAAAACTCTTCCGTTCACGTATAACAAAACCCAACTCACCATTTCGCTTGATAAGGAATATTCCCGTAATGATACACTGAAGGTTTTTATTGACTATGTGGCAAAACCCAACGAGCGCGAAATCCATGCAGGAAATGCCATCACTTCCGATAAAGGACTTTACTTTATTAATCCGCAGGGCAAAGAAAAAAATAAGCCCACAGAACTTTGGACACAAGGCGAGCCCGAATCCAACTCCTGCTGGTTTCCAACTGTTGATAAACCGAATGAAAGAATGACGCAGGAAATTTATATCACCATTGATTCCGCTCACAAAAATTTTGTCACACTCTCAAACGGTCTTTTAATTTCATCAAAGAAAAATCCGGATGGCTCCCGAACGGATTACTGGAAACAGTCACTTCCTTCCGCCCCATACCTTTCAATGATGACCGTGGGAGATTTTGCTATTGTAAAAGACAAATGGAGAAACATTGATGTAAATTATTATGTGGAACACGAATTCGAACCCTACGCAAAACTCCTTTTCGGAAAAACTCCCGAGATGCTTGAGTTTTTTTCCAACAAGTTCGGCACTCCTTATCCCTGGGAAAAATTTTCACAAGTGGTAGTGCGCGATTATGTTTCAGGAGCTATGGAAAACACTTCTGCGGTTCTTCATGGAGAATTTTTAAATCAAACAGACAGGGAGAACCTCGACAACAGCTATGAAGATGTTATCTCTCACGAACTTTTTCACCACTGGTTTGGCGATTATGTTACCTGCGAATCATGGGCAAACATCACGCTCAATGAGGGCTTTGCTACTTACGGAGAATATCTCTGGCAGGAATATAAGTATGGTCGCGATGCGGCTGACCAGCACGGACGCGAGTCCATGTCGGGCTATCTTTCCAATGCCGAAAAATCTCCCAAGCATTTAATACGGTATTATTATGATGTGCCCGATGATGTTTTTGATTCACATTCTTATAACAAAGGAGGCGCTGTTCTTCATATGCTTAGAAAATATTTGGGTGATGATGCGTTCTTCTCTGCACTTAAATTGTATCTCGATAAAAACAAATTCTCATCGGTGGAAGCTGATAACCTCCGCCTTGCGTTCGAGCAGATAACAGGAGAAGATTTACATTGGTTCTTTGATCAATGGTTTTTTGCGGAAGGTCATCCAAAACTTCTTATACAACATAATTACAATGACACGCTGCAGAAATATTTTGTACGCATTCAGCAGCTTCAGGATTTGAACATATCTCCTGTCTTCAGAATTCCGGTTGACATTGATATTTATGCTGATGGAAAAAAAGAGCGCAAGCGTGTATGGGTAAATAACCAGACCGAAGATTTTTCATTCCCGCTATCCCGCAAACCTGATTTTGTTAATGTGGATGCGGAAAAAAGCCTGCTCTGCGTGAAAGAAGAAAAATTATCAGTAGCCGAGCGTGTATTCGAATATAAAAACTGCCCGCTCTATCAGGATAGACTGGAAGCCATGAAAGAATGTGCCAACTTTGCAAGCATGCCTGATGCGGCTGATGTAATTGTTTCAGCTTTGAGCGATAAAAATTCCGACCTGCGGGAAAGAGCCATCAACTTTCTGGAAAAACTTCCTTCTGAATATAAAAACAAAGTGAAAGAAAAACTTATTGCCCTTGCCAGGAACGATGAGAAATCTTCTGTGCGCGCTCTTGCCACCGAACAGCTTGCAAACAATTACCAGGATGATGACCTCACCCAAGTTTATCGAAATGGAATAAATGATAAATCGTATTCGGTGGCAGGAGCATCACTTTCCGCTCTGTCAAAAAAGGATGAAAAAGAGGCGATGGAAATCGCCAAAAAATTTGAATCAGAAAAAAGTATGGACATGCTGCTGGCGGTTGCGCAGATTTATTCTCTTCACGGCAGTGATGCAAATCAATCATTTTTTGTGAGCCTTTCTGAAAAAATGAGTGGATGGGAAAATGTTTCTTTTGCCATGACCTACACGGATTTTCTCAAGCTTTGCAGCGATGATACCATTAATGCCGGAATAAAAATTCTTGAAAAGATTGCCCGCACGGAAGACAACCGCTGGGTACGCTATTTCGGGCAGAAAGGAATAAAAGACCTTGCCCAAATGTATTCTGATCGCGAGCAGAAAATTACAGAGCAAATTGCCAAACTGAAACAAAGCAATCCGCTACCTGACGGACTGAAAACCCTTGAACAGCAATTGGCTCAGGCACAGAACCAGAAGCAGAAACTAACTACTTTATATAATTCGGTTATGACGCCCAATTAAGGGTGTGAAAAAAAATTATTTCGGAATATTATTTATATCAAAAGTTTTTAATTTTGTATCACAAACCCGTTAACCAAGGGAATAAATTTTGAAAAACTTCATTTATGAAGAAATCAAAAACTAAAAAATCAAAACCCGCGAAGGTGAAAGCCATCACGAAAGCTAAACAAAAGAAAGCTGCTAAAGTAGTTTCCCGGAAAACACAAGCGATGAAAGCTTCGGCATCAAAATCAAAAGCAAAAGGAGAAGATGGCTGGGATGATGCAATAGAAAAAGATGAGCAGGATGATAAAGAAGAAGAATTTTTTTCTGAAAGCGAGCCAAAACTTGAAAACATCGATGATGCAGTGCTAGATGACAAAGATGATGATGACGAAGAAGAAGGATTTTTTGATGACGACCGCTTTTAATTATGTGAATAAATTTTCCCGCCAGAACTGTTTCGCTTTGCACCCGTAACACTTTTCAGAATATTTATTTCATTTCGCATTCTTAACACTCCAAGAAATGCAAACGCCATGGCTTCCTTGAATTGAATGGTTTTGTCATCAGGAAGAACAACTTTACATTTTACCTGAGCAGAAATTCTCTCTATTAGGAATTTGTTGTAAGCCCCACCGCCTGTAATTAAAAGTCCGGAGTTCGGGGTTCGGGGTTCGGGGTTAACAACTAAAGTGATTTGAAAAGCAATATGCTCACAAACAGTCCTGAGTTTATCCTGAATAGAAATGTTAAATGAATTTAAAAACGGAAAAAAGTATTTCTCCACCCATTCTCTTCCCAGTGATTTTGGTGGCTTGCATTTATAGAATGAAAGTTCATTAAGTTTTTCAAGAAGCTTCCGATTTACCTTCCCTTGAGATGCGATTTTTCCTGCTTTATCAAAATCTTTTCCGAGTTTTGTTGCTAAATTATTCAGCACAATGTTGGCAGGACAAATGTCAAATGCTATTCTTTTATTTTTTGAATTATCATAGGAGATATTCGCAAAACCGCCCAGGTTAAGGCAATAATCGTAATCATAAAAAAGAAGCTTATCCGCCAGCGGAACAAGCGGAGCGCCCTGTCCTCCCAGTTCAATATCGCCAGAGCGGAAATCACATATGACAGGAAGTTTGCACAAAGAAGAAATAGTTTTTCCATCTCCAATCTGAAGTGTGATTCCTTTCTCGGGCTGGTGAAAAATAGTGTGTCCGTGTGAAGAAATCAAATCCGGAGAAAGTTTTTTTTGTTTAATAAATTTTAAAATTTCTTTTCCTATATAATTTCCATATTCGATGTTCAGAGTTTCAAGGTTTTTCTTCTTTATCTTAAATGCCTTATTCAGTTTCTTTTTCCATTTTATATTATAGTTTTTTGTTCGGGCCTGAATGATTTTGTATCCCCAACTTTTATTTTTATAAAATTTGCAATATGCAATATCAAGTCCGTCCAATGAGGTGCCTGACATAATTCCTATCACCTTATACTTTATCATATTTTTATACCTTAGTGCACTATTCAAAATTACTAACTTATCATATATGAAATTTGAATTATCAGAAGAGCATCTCTCCGTGCAAAAAGCAGCCCGCGATTTCGCGCAGGAAGTTTTGAAATCAGGCGTGATTGAGCGCGATAACCAGCAAAAATTTCCTGTGGAAGAAATTAAACAGCTTGGGCAATTAGGATTTCTCGGGATGATGGTTGATCTGAAATATGGAGGAGGAGGCATGGATACAATTTCCTATGTGCTGGCAATGGAAGAAATATCAAAAGTGGATGCATCGTGTTCTGTGGTGATGAGCGTGAATAATTCTCTCGTGTGCTGGGGGCTGGAAGCTTACGGCACGGAAGAGCAGAAACAGAAATATCTTGTGCCACTCGCCAAAGGAGAAATCATCGGGGCTTTTTGTTTGAGCGAACCAGAAGCCGGAAGCGATGCGACTTCACAAAAAACTACTGCTGAAGATAAAGGCGACTATTATATTTTGAACGGAATAAAAAACTGGATTACTAACGGAGGAAGCGCAACAACCTATCTTGTGATGGCTCAAACGCATCCTGAAAAAAAACATAAAGGCATTAATTGCTTCATAGTGGAAAAAGGAATGCCCGGATTTCAGGTCGGAAAGAAAGAAGATAAACTCGGTATTCGCGGGAGTGATACACATTCGCTGATGTTCACCAATGTAAAAGTTCCGAAAGCAAACCGAATTGGCGAAGACGGATTTGGGTTCACCTTCGCTATGAAAACATTGGCTGGAGGAAGAATAGGAATTGCTGCGCAGGCGCTCGGCATTGCATCGGGCGCATACGAACTTGCACTCGCTTATTCAAAAGAAAGAAAAGCATTTGGAAAAGAAATTTCAAAACATCAGGCAATTCAATTCAAACTTGCCGACATGGCAACAGAGATTGAAGCGGCACGTTTGCTCTGCTTAAAAGCCGCATGGCTGAAAGATAATCACTTGGATTACAGCACTGCCAGCGCGATGGCAAAAGTTTATGCTTCGCGCGTTGCGATGGAGACCACAGTTGAAGCGGTGCAGGTGCATGGCGGTTATGGATATGTGAAAGAATATCATGTGGAGCGTTTGATGCGCGATGCAAAAATCACTCAGATTTATGAAGGGACAACCGAAGTTCAGAAGATTGTGATTTCAAGAGCGGTGTTGACTTAAGTCCCCTTTACACGTTTGACAGTGGATTTTACCACGAGAAGAACGGGGCAGGCACGCTTGACAACGGATTTTACACGCTTGACAGCGAATTTTACACGTTTGACAATGGATTTTACACGCTTGACCGTGGATATTTAACACGCTTGAAAATGGATTTTACACGCTTGACAGCGGATTTTACCCCGAGAAGAATGGGGCAGGCATGCTTGATAATGTATTTTACATGCTTGACAGCGGATTTTACCCCGAGAAGAACGGGACAGGCACGCTTGATAATGGGTTTTACGCGTTTAGAAATGGATTTTAATACAATCTCTCGCAAAGATGCAAAGACGCGAAGAAAATACAGAATGGAGAATGAAAATATATACAAAACTTTGTTTGGCACGATTTAGGGTATACTCCAAAGTAGAAATTAATGTATCGCTAAAAAAGACCTGAGAGTTAAGTATCAGGCAACACGAAAGATGGAACCGGAACAAAAAAATTACAACTGCTCGCAGCAGGATTTGTACAGCGCATTGAATACGCTGTGGGATAATTACGCGAAGGATATTGCTGATTTTACGAATTACAAGCAAAGTTATACCGCTCAAAAGGGGTTGGACGCAAAGAAGGCGATAGCGGCAGCGAAGAAATTGCCGGATGACCAGGCGCGGGGTGCGGAAGCGGAGCAGTTGAGAATAAAGGTGGAGAAGGCGGCTGATGTGGTGATAGGAAATTTTTTGCAGACGAAGGGTTATATAAATGGTGTGTTTACGGAAGAGTTCAGGAAGGCGAATTATGAAAAGGCGGGACAGAAATATTACCGCAAGGCGAATCAGAATGATTGGGAGAGTGTGAGCGGAATGGGTTCGAGCATGAATAATTATATTGCGGATAATCTGACGCTGCTGCAGGATGGGGGTAATAACATGCCTGCGGGTTTTGAGTTGACGGTGGATGGGAATGTTACTGCGTTTGAGGATTTGTATACCGATTTTAAGAGCGCGAGCGAGACGGGTGTTGAAACGGCAAAGAAGATAAAGGCAAATAATGCGTGCTATACTACAGCGCGGGACATGATGGATGACGGGCAAATTATTTACAGAAAAAAACATGAGTATGCGGAGCGTTATATTTTTGAGAGGATACTTGAGATGATTAATCCGAAGGTGTCGGGGATGAAGGGGACTGTATTGAACGGGAGTACGAATGCGGGTTTGGCGAAGGCGGAGATAAAAATGCAGCAGGAGAATAAGGAGGCGATACTTATTGTGTGTGATGAGGAGGGGAATTATGAGGAGAAGTTGGAGAGCGGCACTTATACTGCTACGATTTCGAAGGGGCCGGAATTTGAGTCGGTTACGGAGGTGATTGTGATTAAGCCGGGGGTGATGAGCGGGAGGGATTTTCCGTTGCAGCCGAAATAAAAAGCCCCCAAGCCCCACCCCCTGCCCCTCCCCGTTAGGGAGGGGAGTTTTCTCACCCAATGGGGGAGGAAGATTCCAGCGAAGTACGAAGAAATTACTAAGGTACACAGTACGAAGCCCTGTGTTTTGCGGGGCTTTTTTTATTGGAGGATTATTTTTTGGGTGTACACATTTTCTCCGCTTTGCACTTTTATAAAGTAGATGCCTTTGGGATGGGAACTCAAATCAATGGTTAGTTGCCCGTTTGTTGTTGGCTGTTTATTGCCTGCTGACAATTGCCCACTGCCAATTGTTGTTTTGTATACTATCTGACCGAGGGCATTTATTATCTGAATATTTTGAATATTTACTTTAGAACTTTCAACGACAAATATTCCATTACTAGGATTAGGAAAAATAAAAACAGAAGGAGGAGCAACTTGTTTAAACTCATCTGACATAACGAATGAAGGAAGACCACCATTAGTATTGTTATCACTATTTATTTTTGCGTAGGAAAGTTGTTCAAAAAGATAATCATCAGGATTAACGCCACAACTGGCAACGCAGCTTACATGCAAGCGCCCGCCACTATTCACATGCGTATTTGTAAGCGTTACTCCCTGCGCACCTCCTGTAATGCGCACATCACCATAAAATGTATAACTACTATTCAGGCAGTTTTCAGTAAGGTCAGTAACATACAGGTTGTCTACATTAATATGTTTACTGGTATTGGTAAAGAATTTTGGAAACAGAGTGTGTAAGCTTCCCCATTGTTAGGACAGTTCAAAATTGTGTTTTGGGATTGGTTGATTTTGATTTTTGTTGTTGAGTAAATATTGTTTTGGAGACAAAGAGTTAAGAGAATCGTGAGGGCGCTCGTTATTATAATGTTCTT
>JACRAM010000008.1 GCA_016213405.1 Bacteroidota bacterium | reverse complement strand
TGACTTTAAAGAGTTTTAAAAAGAGTGAGGATTCTCTGTCTACGAACATACCTCAAGGGTTGTTTTGTAACGCATATTGCTCTCACTCTTTTTTTCTTTTAGTTGCACTAGTTTATTTAATTTCGCAAACATACGAGTAACTCTCTCGGTTGACAGCAAACAAAAACAATGAAAAGACAACTTCTTCTCGTCTCGACAGCAGTTCTCGGTTTGACAGTTTCTCTGACCTTGACAAGTTTTTCGCAAGACACAACCAAGACAGTTGACAATTTTCTGAAATTATTTCCAAAAACTAATTTACCTGTTTGCATTGACTATAAAAAGGACAAGTTTCTAAAGCAAGACGGTCAGCAAGGCGAAATACTTGCAAAACCAGACAGCCAAATAATAAGTAATGATTTAGTAAAAAAGTTTCTCTTAGCGGACACCGAACAACTTTACTACTATAATACATTTGGCGACACATCCGACTGTAACTTTTATTCTATAAAAAGAATTTCAACAGACAAATCTTTTAATATCATAGTTTACGAGCGTCAATACAATTTGCACGGCTGGACATATTCTGAAAAGTTTCTATGCACTTTGACAAAGCAAGGTAAATTAATTTCAAAAGTATTAGTAGCATCTTATAATCAACAAGACTTTTTTATTTCCTCAGACGGTGGACGCGTTCCATTTTATGCAGAGAAGAAAGGTTGTATTGAAAAGGGCTTGCAAATAAATGTTATTATAATCAGCGACAATGTGGGAGGAGCAAATGAAATAGCAATATCATACTTGATAAATGCAGACGGACAGATTATCAAACAAACAAAAAAATAAATTTCTACGCAGACAGTTTCGCATCGGCAGACAGCAACCCTCTCGTTGGACAGTTTTTTCGTGTGACCGTCCCGTCAGACAATTTTGTAGGACAATCATTTTCGTCTCGACAATTTCTCCTGCAAAGTTTCGCGTGTAGCGTGGGACAGTCACGACAGAAAAAACTGCTGGTAACAGCAGGTTGGAGAAATGGCGGTTGACATTTAGAAAAAATGTCTTCAGCATTTAATTATCTTTGTGCTGTGGGACAGTGAAGTGCTCCGAACACCGCCACTTCTCCAACCTGCAAAACGTTGGCGGTCATTGTAAAACGACAGTAAATCGCGACAGTTTATAAAGTCATCGGGGGACAGTCCCGCAATTCTTCCACGACTTTTTCAGCAAGACAACTTCTCACTCCGTTGACAACTTTTCTCGTGGGACTGTCCCGCGCTGACTTTGTGAAAAAAACTTATCGGGGACAGACAATCAAGTTTTACAAAGGTCACGCCATCGTTTGCAGACAGTGACTAAAAAAATACAAATACATTTTTTAACGCAGGACAGTTGCGCATTCGTTCGACAACTTCGCACGGCTGACAGCGGTTTTCGGCTGACAACTTTGCGTTTTTCGACAAATTTTTTCCGAATTGACAACGTACAAACCCAAACTCGTATTAAATAAACCAGAATAGCACTTGGACAAACCAGAACTCGTGTTGAAAAAACCAGAATGACCACCTGAAAAACCAGAACTCGCATTGAATAAACCATAATTTGAGTTGTAAAAACAAATACAGCGGTTGGACAAAGTTTTAAAACCGACCGTTTTTCCCACTTTGGACAATTACTTCAGGGTAAATCTGACAGCGGACAGCATCGCACGACAAAAAAACAACGAACCGCCAACATCAGCTTTGCGCGAGCGGGGCTGACGAGTAAATTGAAAGTTTGTATCTTCGTTTTGTGCTTTGTAATGGCGGACAATTAAGTATTTCAAATCCCCGCCCTCGCAAAGCTGAGGAACGTTGGCAACAAGGCGCAAAAAGACATCAACTTTAGACAATTTATCATTTGACAGTTGAACCTTTCTGCGCTAAACAAGGACAAAAAAGCGGGGGACTTTTCCGCGCTTCGCGGACAATTGCACGGTAACGGACAGCATAAAAAACACATAATAAGGTAGCGCGGGGGACAATTATTTTCTCAATTGACCGCTGCTCCCACCGCGACAGCAATAAAAACACAGGTATATCGGTCAGACAACTTTGCAACGGCTTACAGTTGCGCATAACCAGACAGCATAAAATCAACCCGCGGGGAAAACAGTTTATCGCAACCGATATTTGGCACATTTACCCTTGCCCCAACAGCCCGGAAATCCCTATAGGGGCAAGGGCAAAAGAGCCAAATCATCCTGCACACAAAAAACAAACGGGAATAAAATTGTACTTTTGACCGATAATTTCATAAAACACAATGGCTAAGAAAGAAAAAGAAATAAAAGAAGAATCCTTAGAGAAAAAACTCTGGAAATCGGCTGACAAACTCCGTAAGAATATGGATGCTGCCGAATACAAGCATGTTGCGTTGGGTTTGATTTTCCTAAAATATATTTCCGATGCTTTTGAAGAACTCTACAACAAATTGAAGGAGGGCAAAGACGATTATGAAGGTGCAGACGCTGAAGACAAAAATGAATATACAGCCGAGAAAGTTTTTTACGTGCCGCCTTCCGCACGGTGGTCATGGCTGCAAGGCAGAGGAAAGTTACCAACTATTGGTAAGGACATTGACGATGCAATGGATGCCATTGAAAAAGACAACCCTTCTTTGAAAGGTGTATTGCCCAAAGTGTACGCACAGGAAAAGTTAGACAAGGCAAGTGTTGGCGGATTGATTGATATGATTAGCACAGCAACCCTTGGAACAAAAGAAGCGCAAAGCAAAGATGTATTGGGCAAAGTATATGAATATTTTTTAGGGGAGTTTGCTTTGGCGGAAGGAAAAAAAGGCGGACAGTTCTATACACCTTCCAGTGTTGTGAGATTATTGGTTGAAATGTTAGAGCCATACGAAGGCAGAGTGTTTGACCCATGCTGCGGAAGCGGTGGAATGTTTGTACAGAGTGAAAAATTTATAAAGTACCACCAAGACCATTACAAAAAGAACAACGGTAAAAAACTTTCTCTCAATCCTGCCGACCATATTTCTATTTATGGACAGGAGAGCAATCAAACCACATGGCGGCTTGCAAAAATGAATCTTGCAATAAGAGGCATTGACAGCAGCAATGTGAAATGGAATAATGAAGGAAGTTTTTTAAACGATGCGCACAAAGACCTAAAAGCAGATTTCATAATTGCCAACCCGCCTTTCAATGACAGCGACTGGAGCGGTGAACTCTTAAAGAAAGATGCGCGATGGGTTTATGGTGTGCCGCCTGCAGGAAATGCCAACTACGCATGGATACAGCATTTCATTTATCATTTATCTCAAAATGGTAAAGCAGGTTTTGTCTTGGCGAAAGGTTCGCTGACAACAAAAGCAAGCAATGAGGGAGAAATAAGAAAAGCATTAATAGAAGATGATTTGCTTGATTGTATTGTAAATCTTCCTGCAAAATTATTTCTCAATACTCAAATCCCTGCCTGTCTTTGGTTTCTTAATAAGAATAAAACCAAACGCAAAAAGCAAATTCTTTTTATTGACGCACGTAACCTTGGACATTTAATCAACAGAAAGACACTTGAATTTTCTAATGATGACATTATGAAAGTTGCAAGCGCCTACCATAACTGGCATACAGATGATAATGGTTATTCCGACATACAGGGATTCTGTAAAAGTGTAAGCGTTGAAGAAGTAAAAGCAATGAACTATGTTGTTACCCCTGGAAGATTTGTGGGCTTGCCCGATGATGAAGACGATTTTAATTTTGAAGAGCGCTTTATAACGCTGAAATCAGAATTGGAAAAACAAATTGCCGAAGAAGATGAACTGAATAAAAAAATAGAAAACAATCTTTCTAAAATAAAAATTACACAATATGCCAAATAAAGATATACGCTGGGAGCAGCGATTCGTTAATTACAGGAAAGCACTTCAACAACTAAGAAAATTTTATGAATCAGAGGAGTTGAATGATAAAGAAGAACAGGGAATGATAAAAGCATTTGAATATACATACGAACTGGCATGGAACACCATCAAAGATTATTATGAAAGCAAGGGCGAAGTGAACATACAGGGCAGCCGTGATGCTTTTCGTTTGGCTTTTAACAGGGGGCTGATTAGTGACGGGCAAGTATGGATGGATATGGTGGACGACCGCAAATTGACCGTGCATACTTACGATGAAAAAAAAGCGGATGAGATGGTAGAAAAAATTCGTGATGTTCATTTCAATCTTTTTGTTCGATTAGAAACACGGCTTCTTGTTGAAAGCAAAACTACCTGATGAAATACGGCTTATCCGATAAAGTAATAGAGCGCATTCAAAAAGTTTTTGAAAGCTGTACAGCCATTGACAAAGTAATTTTGTTTGGCTCACGGGCTAAAGGAAATTTTAAGGAAGGTTCTGACATTGACCTCGCAGTAAAAGGCAGGGACTACACTTTTGACACCGAACGCAAAGTGAGTATGCAGTTGGATGATTTAAACCTGCCTTATGAAATTGACCTTGTAAATTACCACACCATCAAAGAACCTGCACTCACAGCACATATTGACAGAGTGGGAATTGATTTGTATAGCAGATGGAAGGAATATAAATTGGAAGAAATAACCGAACCGCTTAAAGAAACATTCAATCCTGACGGAAGTGATGATTACTCTTACATTGGATTAGAACACATTGAACAGGAAAGTTTAAGATTAAATTCAGTTGGAGTTTCTTCAGATGTTACAAGTAATAAATTTTTATTTAAAGCAAATGACATTTTGTTTGGGAAACTCCGACCATATTTTAGAAAGGTTGTAAAGCCTCAATTTGACGGAATTTGTTCAACGGATATTTGGGTTTTTAGAGCAAAGAAAGGATTTGACCAAGATTATCTTTTTTACTTTATAGCAAATTGGGATTTTGTAAATACAGCAAACAGTGGTGAAGGCGGAACACGGATGCCAAGAGCAGATTGGAATTTTTTGAAAACAACTGAATGGAGTTTACCCCCACTCCCCGAACAAAAATCCATCGCCTCAACCCTTTCCAGTTTAGATGATAAAATAGATTTATTACAACGCCAAAACAAAACGCTTGAACAATTAGCTGAAACACTTTTCAGGCAATGGTTCGTGGAGGAAGCGGGATGGCATGGAAGTTTGTCAGAGTATGTAAAAGTTCAAGGCGGTTATGCTTTCAAGAGTAAAGATTTTAAACCTACAGGTTTTGCAGGCATCATTAAGATTACAAATATTTCAATGGGAATTATTGATATAAAAAATTCCGATTTCGTTGATGAAAGTATTGTAAAATATCTTGACAATAGATTTAAAATTAAAAGCGGAGATTTTCTTATTGCAATGACTGGAGCAGAAATTGGGAAGATTGGAATAGTAGAAAAAACAGAAAAAGAAATTTGGGTTAATCAACGAGTAGGAAAATTAGAAGCAAAAGTTCCTTATGGAAATATCATTGGTTACTTGGCATTAAAATCAAGAGAAGGACAAGACCATATTGTCAATGCTTGTGCTGGAAGTGCACAAGAAAATATCAGCACAACAGGAATTGAAGAAATGAAATTTGCATCTTATGATTCCGAAAAATCAAATTCATTTGGACAACAAGCCCAGCCTTTCTTTGATAAAATAATATTTAATCTAAATCAAATCAATACTCTCTCAAAACTCCGTGATACACTTCTTCCAAAACTAATGAGCGGAGAAATAAGATTGAATTAATGAAGCCCATCACCGAAAATATCATTGAAGATTCAGCGCTTGAAATTCTTGCTTCGCAGGGATGGGGATATGTACATGGGCTGCACATTGCACCAGATGCAGAATCGCAGGAGAGAGAGAACTTTGAGCAAATCATTTTGATTGAACGCCTGCGCAAGGCAATTGCAATAATAAATTCTCACATTCCGCAAGAGGCACAGGAAGCAGCCGTTCAAAAAGTATTGCGTATTTATTCGCCTGAACTGTTGCATAACAACGAGGAGTTTCATAAGTTTTTAGTTGAGAAAGTAAAAGTTCCTTATCAGAAAGACGGCTATGAGAGAAGCCATGAAGTGGCATTGATTGATTTTGAAAACATAGGAAACAATCAATTTCTTGCAGTCAATCAATACACCATCGTTGAAAATAATCAGAACAAACGCCCCGATGTTCTGCTTTTTGTAAATGGAATTCCGTTAGTGGTAATGGAATTAAAAAATGCAACGGATGAAAATGCAAATCTTCGGAGCGCATACAGCCAGATTCAAACTTATAAAGCAATCATCCCTTCGCTGTTCACTTATAATGCCATTTGCGTAATCAGTGATGGATTGGAATGTAAAGCGGGAAGTTTGTCGGCAGATTTCGGCAGATACATGGCTTGGAAAACTTCTGACGGAGTAAAAGAAGATTCACGTTTCAAACCGCAATTGCAAACTTTGCTCAAAGGAATGCTGAACCCTTCCACACTCTTGGATTTGATTCGCAACTTCATTGTATTTGAAAAAACAAAAAAGGAAGACGCAAAAACAGGATTGACGCAAATTTTTACGGAGAAAAAATTAGCGGCATATCATCAATACTTTGCTGTAAACCGAGCCGTGCAAAGCACCATCAAAGCATCGGGCGCGAATGGCGACAAGCGAGGCGGTGTAGTATGGCACACACAAGGTTCGGGAAAAAGTTTATCAATGGTTTTTTATTCAGGCAAACTGATTACAGCGCCTGAAATGAAAAACCCGACAATTGTTGTAATCACTGATAGAAATGATTTGGACGACCAGTTGTTTGACACATTTGCTGCCTCAAAACAGTTGTTGCGCCAAGAGCCCGTGCAGGCAGAAAGCAGGGAACATCTGAAGCAGGTGCTGGCAGTTTCAAGCGGAGGAATTATTTTCACTACAATTCAAAAATTTTTACCCGAAGGAAATAAATCTGTTTATGACCAACTTTCCGATAGAAAAAATATTGTAGTGATTGCAGACGAAGCGCACCGCACTCAATACGGTTTTGAAGCGAAGTTACTGGATGAAAAAAATCCTGAAACAAAAGAAGTAATCGGAAAACGGATTGCTTTTGGTTTCGCAAAGTATATGCGTGATGCGCTACCCAGTGCAACTTACATAGGTTTCACTGGCACGCCAATTGAAGGGACGGATGTAAACACTCCTCAGGTATTCGGGCAGTATGTGGATATATATGATATTTCACAGGCAGTTGCAGACGGTTCAACAGTAAAAATTTATTATGAAAGCCGCTTGGCAAAAGTTAATCTGGACGAAGAAGGAAGAAGATTGATTGAGGAGTTTGATAAAGAGTTGGAACAAGACGAAGAAATTACAGAGAAACAAAAAGCAAAAGCAAAATGGACAAAGTTGGAAGCCATTGTAGGAAATCAGAACAGGATAAAAAATTTAGCAAAAGATATTGTTGCGCATTTTGAACAACGCCAAAAAGTTTTTGAAGGCAAGGCAATGATTGTAGCGATGAGCAGAAGGATAGCAGCAGAGATTTACAGAGAAATAATTGCATTGCGTCCGGAATGGCACGATAAAGATTTACGAAAAGGCATAATCAAAGTGGTAATGACAAGCACAAGTTCAGATGGGCCTGAAATTGCAAAACATCATACCACAAAACAAGAGCGGAGAAATTTAGCCGACCGTATGAAAAATCCTGATGACCCATTGAAGTTGGTCATTGTTCGTGATATGTGGCTCACAGGTTTTGATGCTCCCATTTTAAAAACACTTTATATAGATAAGCCCATGCGCGGGCATAATCTCATGCAGGCAATCGCGAGAGTAAACAGAGTGTTTAAAGAAGTTAAAGGAGGTTTGGTAGTAGATTATTTAGGAATAGCAACCGATTTGAAAAAAGCACTTTCATTTTATTCTGATGCAGGCGGCAAAGGAGATCCGACTGAAAAAATTGATGTGGCAGTGAAAGTGATGATGGAGAAATTGCAGGTGGTGAAGCAGATGTTTAATGAAGAAAGCAAAACGCAGAAAGATATTTTGGTGGAAGAACCCCAAGCGTATTATGAGAACAGTTTGAAATTTAATTACAGAAGATTTTTTAACGGAACACCACAGGAAAAACTTTCTATCATTCTTCAAGCCGAAGAACATATTTTGGGATTGCAGGAAGGCAAAGAAAGATTTGTTAGAGAAGTTGGTTTGCTAAGTCAGGCGCTTTCTATCTGTATTTCAAAAGATGAAGTGCAGCCACATTTAACAGAAATTGCTTTTTTCCAAGCGGTGAAAGCACGATTGGTAAAATTTGAAGGAACAGGCGGTGGCAAATCAGATATTGAAATTGAAACAGCCATCAAACAAATTGTTGATGAAGCATTGAGCAGCGATAAAGTAGTTGACATTTTTGATGCAGCAGGAATTCAGAAGCCCGAAATTTCAGGGCTGTCAATTTTATCAGATGAATTTTTATTGGAAGTAAAAGGAATGCAGCATAAAAATCTTGCATTGGAATTGCTTAAAAAAATTCTGAATGACGAAATAAAAAATGTAACGAAGCGAAACATTACAAAAGGAAAGGCACTTTTGATAATGCTTGAATCAGCATTGAAAAAATATCAGAATAATCTTTTGACAACAGTAGAGATAATTCAATTTTTAGTTGATGAAGTTGCCAAAAAAGTAAAAGAGGAATATGCAAGAACCGAAGCATTGAAAATGACAGTGGATGAAGTTGCATTTTATGATGCGCTTGCAGAAAATGAAAGCGCAATTAATGTTTTAGGTGATGAAAACTTAAAAGCACTTGCACTTGAAATCGCAGATAAAGTAAGAACGAATGCAACCATCGATTGGACAATAAGAGAAAGTGCAAGAGCAAAATTGATGGTATTAGTGAGAAGGACACTAAACAAATACGGTTACCCGCCAGACAAACAAGCAAAAGCCATTGAAACAGTTTTAAAACAAGCGGAATTGCTTGCTGATAATTTAATTCAATAGAAATTTCGTCCCGCCATCTCATCCTCTTCCTTCTTTAATTTTATTTCAATTTCTACAATTCAGAGTTTTGGCACAGTAGTTGCAATCACTCCCCAATTACAACGGTGAACAATAAAAATTAAACTACACCGTTATAATAAAACACGAAAAGAATACATGATGAAATTTTACACTAAAGAAAAATTAACATTAACCAAAAAAGTCCTGAGAATAAATAATCGGGCAAGTGTAAAATGTCATCAACATCAGAAACAGGTCACGCAAAAAATGTAGCGAACTTCGAGGATCTAATTTCCTTCGCAACGGGCTACGGAACCACCTACAATCCATCAAAAGCAAGTATCAAGATTCCCGCGCTGAATACTCTGCTTACAAATTCGCAAGGCGCACTCTCCACTCTAAAGACAAAGAAAACCACGTTCGACAATTCTACGAACGCTCGTGAAATTGCTTTCGAGTCATTCAAAAAATACTGCACAAGAATTATCAATGCGCTTGAAGCAACGGACGCATCGAAACAAACCGTTGATGACGCAAAAACAATTAACCGCAAACTTCAGGGAAAACGTGCGGATAAAATTGTAACGCCTACTCCGCCTGCCGACCCGAATGTGAAGGTTGAAGAAATTCATCACATATCCGTTTCACAACAGAGTTTCGATAACTACATAGACAACTTTGATAAACTTTTGAAACTCGTAACGGCTGAACCATTATACATTCCCAACGAAACTGATTTGAAAATTACAGGAATGAATACAACTATCACAAATTTGAAAGCCGTCAATACTTCCGTTATCAATGCCACTACTCCATACAGCAACTCCATCATTGCAAGAGACAGCACACTTTATGCAGACGGAACGGGCTTGGTGGATATTGCTTTGGAGGTGAAGAAATATGTCAAGTCCGTTTTCGGAGCAACCAGTCCGCAGTATAAACAAGTCTCCAAACTCCAGTTTAAAAGCAGGAGAAAAAAGTAATCTTCCAAGTGCCAGAGGAAAAGAACCTTTGTCAACGAGTGAACTACCGTTGGCAACAGGTTTTTTTCTTTTGGCGCGGAGAAAACTATCGTTGGCGCGGAGTGTTCTTCCCGCTGTAATTAAAAATCTTCCTTTGGCAATGAGAAAAGAAGCGATGGCAACGGGAAAACTACCGTTGGCGCTGAGTGTTTTTACGATGGCGCGAAGTGTTTTCCCTATGGCGACAAGTGTTCTTCTGTTGGCGGTCAGGGTTCGTGCAAATTCAAAATGTCAAGCACATGGCGCATGAATGGTACAGGATATTATAGTTTTGCATGCGCCAAGAGCTTGCCATTTTTTTACCACTTCTGCAAGTAAGCAGGAGCGCACTACAAGGAAACATCTATGAAAAAGAGAAAATCTTATGATACACGAGTGAAATATTTAGTCCGCAAAGGATTATTGCCTGAAGTATTCCGAAAACAAATTCACCGCAGTTTGCTCAGCAAATGGAAACGGGAAGCAGGAGATAAATACGTTGGGTACGAGTTGAATGATAACATAGAAGAACTCTATGACCTGATGAAAAAAATATCGGAAGACCAGCGCATGCAGAAAACTTTACTTGCTTTTTATAGAATCAACAAAACTTTAAGAGACATTATTGGAACAGGAACAGATTATGTGAAAAAGATTAGTGAGCATAAGCACCGCATAGTTGACGCTGTTCAAAGAGCGAGAAAAAATATCGGGTTGAAAAGAGCAATCAAACTTGTCGGAATCAGCCGAACTACGTTTCGTATTTGGGCAATGGAATATTATTACAAGTGCGGACAATCCTTAAAGAAATTATGCAACAACGCTTATCCGCAACAACTCACCGCTGGCGAAGTCCATAAAATGCACCGAATGTTAAGCAGTGAAAAAACCTTGCACTGGCCAATTATTTCAGTGGCATATTACGGAATCAAACGAAAAATATTGAAAGCGCATCCGAACACTTGGTACAAATATGCGCGTCTGATGAAAATTAAGCGCAAGCGTCATAGAAAAATCAAAAGAAGATATGCAGAAGGAATCCGCGCTTCTGCTCCAAATGAAAAGTGGCATGCCGACATCACAGAATTGAAAACAGCAGACGGAAACACCTCATACATTTATCTTGTAGTAGATAATTATTCGAGATACATTACCTCTTGGAGAGTGGCGGACAAAGTATGCGCGAAAATCCGTTTAGAAACCTTTGCGGAAACTATTGACAGAGCAGAAATAAAGCCCGCGCCAAGAAAGAAAAAGAAAGTTGAACTGATTGTGGACGGTGGCACAGAGAACAATAATAAAAAAGTAGAAACCTTCATGGAAAAATATCCAGTAGAAAAATTAGTTGCGTTGAAGGATATTCTGAAATCAAATTCAATGGCTGAATCTGTAAATAAAATTATCAAGTATGGTTACTTATTCCCCCGACACATTCCGAATCAATCAGAGTTAAAAAAATTAATGGACAAAGTAATCATCCCGGACTACAACGATAAACGCCCACTGGGTTCACTAAACGGGCTGACACCTTTGGAAGCATACAGAAAAAAGAAAGTTGATTTCAAACTCATGCGACAAAATATGATTCAAGCGCATATAAACAGGGTTCACTATAATCGGACACACTCGTGCCACGGCTGCCCGTTCGGTTGCAAGCAGACAAATCTGAACTAACGACAACTTACAGGCAGAAAAAAATCTGGCGGGACAGCGTTGCATCTATAAAATATTCTCTATTATTGACAGTTGCGCATGTGTTTCTTATAAGAAACATAAAGTGTTGTTAGACCTTGTGATTTCACACGGGGGACAGACAAAAACAATATGAAAACGGACAACTTCTCCTCTATAATTTCGCAGTTCTCGCAGGACAGACACTTCATTCGGCAGGACGTGAGCGCCCAATTGCCAACATCCGCTTGCCATCATGCGGGTTAATTGTAAATTTAAAGTGCAACGGCAATTTGCGGAACGTTAGCAGTAATTTTTGAAACGACAAATGACAATACTACAAATTGACAGTTTAAATGGACTCCAAAACAACAAACAGGTTTGGGAACATTTCATTTGGCCATTAGCGGTCATTTTAGCAGCAGCCATCGGTGGACTAATTTGGAAATTCATAATCAAGAAAAAACCAAAGAAGGAAACAAGACCTACAATCACGCTGACTTTTGACATTCATCATTACTTGATGGAAATGGGATGGGATTTCATTGACGACATTGTTTGGATGAAACCAGAAGCAAGTGTAAAAAACCGCAGCGCTATGAAATAGAAACGCAAACAATTGGGTTCGACCAGAACCATGTTCATTTTTTGTGCAGGTTTTTGCCAAAATATTCTGGTGGGCAAGTAATACGGGTAATCAAAAGCATCACCTCGCAGGCAATATTCAGACGC
>JACRAM010000007.1 GCA_016213405.1 Bacteroidota bacterium | reverse complement strand
ACCTTCGAGTTTTGCTTTTTGAAGTTTTTCGGGAAAGGAGTGGAGAATATAACTTTCGAGGTTTTGCCATTGGATGAGGCATTTGTCTTTTTCATCTTCGAGGAGGACGTGGAAGGATTCTGAGATTTCATCGCGCTGCTGCGCGTCTGGCATATCGCTGGCGGCAGTGACGAGGGCTATTTGCGCGTTGCCGTAGGCGGCAGTATAAGTTGTTAAATGATTTGTGAAGTCGGAGAGGTTATCGAGGTAAGAGTTCCATCCGAGGATTGCGACTGCGTAGAGTTCTTCTTGTCCGCAGTTGTATTGTGCTTTGGGGCGTGGGGTTTGTAGGGGCATGGTGAAAAATATTTAATGGCTAATGGTTCTTTGTTGAATTAACGCGGGCAAACATACAATGCAGAGCAATATGTTTTAATGCCATAAATGGCAATGGGTGTTTTTGGCAGATGAAGAAATTATTTTTGTTCATTGAATTTATAAGTCCCATTATTCAACGGGATGAAACAGATGGACGAAACACTCAACGTTTCTTTTGACATGGCGCAGAAAGTTTTGTATACTTTCATTGCTAACGGGATTTTCCGCAGCGAGTGCGCAGACATTACAGGCAGAGGCAAGGACTGCATAGACACTCACTTAGAAAGCGCGGTGAAGGATAATAAATATCCCTGCATTGAAAAATTGCTTTTCTATTGCGGCTACTATGGCTGGACAAAGAAAATGAGTTCTTCGGAAATAGCGGACTATAAAAACATGGCGAAGGAAAATCTGAAGAAGTTAGGGAAACGCATGAAGCGCGAACATGTGCCGTGGGAAAAACTTTATAGGGATTTATATGAAAATTAAATTTGAGATTTGTGTGCCAGACATGTTTAAGAATAAAAAATCAGTTGACTAATTTATCGGATAAAAGGGATAGTTGATGAAGCAGTAATTTTTTTTCTGCAAACGCGGATTTAAATTGTTCAAATTGGTTTTTCAATGATTGCATTCCTTCTTCTAACTGATGCAGAATTTTTTCGCAGTGTTTATTTGTTAAGTTATTGTTTACCATTTTTTCGCCTCCTTCCTTTATTATATTGATGTAACCTGCTATTTTATTATTGAGCGCCACTCCTTGTTCTAAAAAGCCGACTAATCCGTTTATGAATGTTTTATAATCGGTGACTGTGTGCAATAAATTATTTTCCATTTCAGACAGAGCAACAGGGATTGTTTCACTCGCAGTATTTATTTGCTTATAGGCATCATAGCGATTTTCCATTTTTGTCATGAATGCTTTTACTTGTTCATAAAATTGGCTGATTTCTTTTTTAACTACTTCGGTTTCTTCATAGAGGGCTTTGTTGTCATCGGTGAGTTGGAGGTAATGTTTGCGGATGGTTTTATTCATAAACGTTTTCGTGCAGTTGTTAAATTATTTTTCCAATAGAAAAGAAAAGGCGGGTGTTTTATTTCCCGCCTTTTGTTTTGCCCGCTAACCAAAATTATTTTATCACAATAATTTTATCTTGTTTTATTTTTGTGCCGTTTGAAATAATAGTGTAGAAATATACTCCTTCGGGTAAGTCCTTTTCGGAAATATTTAATTGATTAGTTTCTCCGCTCAGAAGATAACCTGCTTTTTTTCTTCCCATTAAATCGAAGATTGAAAGTTGTGCATTTTCATTTTGAGGGATGAAATATTTAATTGTCATTTCTCCGCTGTTTGGATTGGGATAGATGGAAACAATAGTTTCAAGGTTTAGGGTTAAGGGTGAGGTTGAGGTTGGTGGATTTTGAGTTCGCGCAGAGTTATAGGGCTCACATTGCAAATAGCGGATGGTGGTATAATCATACGAACTTCCGTTCCATGTTAATCCGGCAACAAATACATTTCCTGCTGCGTCTGTGCATATTGCGGTTGCCATGTCGTTCCAGTTGGCATCATAGCGCAATGCCCAGACAGTATTTCCGGATGAGTCCACTTTTACGGTGAGATAGTCGAAGTCGGAACCGTTCCAACTTTTTCCGGTTATATAAATATTTCCTTTCGTGTCGTGACAAACGGCAGAGGCAATGTTTGTGCTGCCCGTGCGGTTTGAAGTCCAAAGGAGAGTTCCGGCACTGCTGAATTTTCTTACTGTGAAATTTGTTGAGGTTGTATCAACAACAAAAATATTTCCTGCCGAATCTGTTAGTGTTTTTTGATTAGCAATAGTATCGGGTGCGGGACGAATGATGATAGTGTCTTTCATTACAGGTTCAAGTACCATGACTATTTCTTTTACAACACAGGTGCTAATCAATGAATCAATGGGGCGGGGTTTAATGGGCAATGGTTCAACGGTTGCGTTTTGAGCAAGTGCAAGTGAGTATTTCTGTGTGCTGTCGAGCAAAGCAACCTGCGCTGCATCGAAAGAAAAAGTTCCGTCAGCAGCGGTTATGGCAGAAGAAATATTGGCAACTCGTTTGAAAGCGGAATCAGCGATTATAACGGGAACACCTGCTGTGCTTTCGAGGGAGCAGAATTGATTGCCAATTAATACTCCGCGGATGGTGCGGGGTTTCTGTAATAAAGTAAGATTAACCGGGCTCACAGCCATCCATTGCGATATTGTTCTAGTGGTTGTGTCTTTAAGAGGAAAAGTTCCACGGGTTTGCAATGAATAATAAACAAAAGAACTAAAATTTGAATCTGTTAATAATGCATTTATTTCTGAAGGATTGAAAATAAACTTGCCGTTTGAATCTGAAATAGCAGGGCTTAGACCTGCTGCAAGATTATCATGCGGAGTGGTTAATACGATTGTATCGCCTATTGCTGGTCCCCCACTGCAAACAGAATCATTGTAAATAAATCCATGTATTGTAGAAATCACTGTGATTATTACACACTGTGTATCCTCTGTACACTTGTTTGATACTGTCAGACACACGGAGTAAGTCCCCGACCGTTGAAAAATATGTAAAGGATTTGCTGTCGTATCTACACTACCATCTCCAAAATTCCAAGAGTAATGAACTGGGCTTGAACCTGTAGATGTATTGTTAAAACTTATTTGTAAAGGCGAAACTCCCGAAGTTGTTGATGCACTAAAAATAGCAACAGGAGCAGTGTTGATTATAACCGATGAATTAAATGTATCTGCTGAACAAGATGTGCTGGTAATTAATTTTATGTTGTATGTTCCCGCCAGATTATATACTACTGTAGGTGAAGCCAGATTAGAAGTAGTGCTGTTTCCGAAATCCCACAGATAAGTCGCAGCAAATTTATTTGGTCTTAGTTTGATTGAATCTCCGGCACAGAAAAATGTTTGAGTAGCAGAATCCTGATTTGTTACACTGATTCCGCTTTGGGAATTAACTTGAGGAAGAGTACCATTTAATAGATTTTCAAAATTTTCTTTTTTAACTCTGCCGCTAAGAACAAGATATTCAGCAAATACAATTTTTCGGGATTCAGATAAAAATGCATTTTGGAGGCTGTCCAAAGCCATACAGGAGACAACACCATCCAATAATTCAAGTGTTTTCTCTCGCTTATTTATCAGGCGATAAACAAATGCTTTATCAGTTGTGGTATAAAATTCTGTAAAACTATCTCCGTTTATTTTTGCTTTTTTAATAATTGAATCTTGTACGGCAAGCAATTTTTGTACACATATATTACTCAAAGAAAAATTAGTAGTCCTTCCCGTTGAGAATGCATTCCCAAGCGCTTCTTTCATTTTTGTATAGGAAACAGTATTCAGCCAGTCAAAGCGTTCATGTTTTTGCTGAATAGGGAAAGTAAGAATTTCATAAAACTGATTCACCGCGGTTAAGTCATTGCCCGCAGCATTTTCAATTTCCATTTTATTCATTGCGCTTTTTACAGCATCATTTAATTTTACATTGCTGAAAGAAGAAGTATTGATGCTCGGACAATTCGGACAAAACTCCAACGGTGTTGACATTGCTGCATTGGGATTTTTTGGAGGAGGAGGCAATTGTGCAGCATCAAGGCAGGCGGGCGGAGATAAAACATTGCTGTTAAAAGGCGTTGGGTCATTGATGATAATATTTTGGTTGGGGTTGCAGTTATATGTACCAATCATATAATCTACATTAGGAGTAGGTGGCTGAATGGCATTTTTCCATCTGTTGCGAGCAGCTTGTAAAGTACTCAGGCAATTATTTTTCACTGCACCAGTTACAACTTTATTGCCTACAACAGAAGCAGGTCTTAAATCATTGTATCCCTGATTGAGGTACAACATATTTATCAACTGCGCATCAATGGTTTTTATACTGTTGACAGCAGAAACCTGCCCTCCTTTAGGGACCATAGTGGAACTCATATTAAGGTCTGCGCCACTTGTGACCTGAATGTTCCATCTTTTAAAAGTGCCATTATTAGAAACGGAACTACAACGAATGGTCAACATACCTGTTCCGCCATATGAAATACCTCCGCGAAACACACCAGTCAACGCGTTAGAATTGATGGAAGAGTTTTTTACAAGTAACCCGGTTCCGGCTGAAATATATTCAACGCCTGTGCTGCCTGTTTGAGTAACAGTACTGCTTGTTAACTGGCTTGGAAAAGACATTGCGGATGCTTTCCATCCATTAAGTGTATTGCTTAAAAATTGGCAAGAGCCCACGGTAACGCCTTTGTCGTTTGAAAACAATCCAGTTCTGCAAAATTGAAAAGTGCTGTTTGTAACAGTAAGGGGCGCTCCGCCATAAGTTAGAAATGCGTAAATCCCGTAGTACCCATATTCAAATATGCAGTTGTCAATTGAAACACCTGATTGTCCGTAGACAGATACTCCTCGATGATTGTTAAAGGCACTGGAAGTTGAAGTAACTTTTACATTGTTTAATGTAAGCGGACAGCCGACATTCAGGCGGGAATTATTTCCGAGTGCAACCAAACCGTTTGTTATAGAAAAAAGTGTAGCGGAGTTGCTAACAAACTTCCAGCATACATAGATTCCTGAATTACTTCTAAAACTTTATCTGACGGACCGTTTCCATTGAGAATGATTTTTGAATTTGTTCCGGCAATTATATTATCGCTGAGTGAAATGGCGGAAGAAAATTTTATGTAACCCCCAACAGGTGTAGAATGAGAAAAGGAAAAGGTGGCATTTGGTTTAATATTTAATGTTCCTTTAATTTCAATTAAAGCATTTGTTCCATCTAAGAAAATACTGCTATTATCATACTCCATCGTCCCTCCTTGATCAATAAAAACTTGTCCGCCATCGTGTATGCCAAGTTGAGAGCCTGATTCCATTATTAACTTCCCTCCATTTCTTACAATTACTTTTGCTCCATTATGAATTTCTAATTTACTTCCGTTCTGTAATTTTAATGTGCTGCCATTATCAACGATTACTGTTGAGTTATTTTCAAGATGAAAATGAGAACCGGGCAAACATGTAAACAATGTAGGATCATTGAGAAGCGGTTGTCCATTATAAGTAATCGGAGTTGCAGTACGAGTTGCGGACAATCCTTGATCTAATAAAACGGTTTGTCCTGTAAGTACATTTAGATAATCAGGATTACCGCTACCATATCCTGCCGGGGGAAAATCAGAAAGCATAATATCTCCGCACCATCGAACATTTTTATCAACAGTATAATTATCCCACAGAACTTTAATTTTTAGTGCTCCAGAACCATCATTGAATGCGTCTTCACTTAAAATTTCTATTGATAATCCATTGAGCCATATTTTTCGGTTTTCATAATTTCTTGCATCTAAAACAGATTTTATGACAGGAGTACCATTAAATTCATGAGTATATACGGGAATAGGTGCGGGGTTAGAGGAAAGGGAAATTTTTAAATTGTTACTAAACGCAGAATTAAAAGCGTCTTCATCATCACCGCTTGCATACCAATTATGTTCAACAGTTACTCCGTCAGATAAAAATTCACTAAGTCCAATGGCGTTGTTGTCTCCAGTCGGATACATTCCATTTTGGGGTTGTTGATCTACATACATAAAAAGATCCGAATGCCCAGTAAACGGATTAGGTTTTGTGTCAGGGTGATATTTATCGATAGGAATATTTTGATTCATCCAATTACAACCCTGCCAAGTGCCGGGTTGAATTGCGTCAAATCTAAACTTGAAATCATAATTACCTTCGGCAGAGAGCGGATAAAACCATCCTTCTAAATTCATGGGAGCATTGTTAAAAACCTGCGACTGAGTTCCAGTCTTAACATCTTTTCCCACTGTAATATAAGAATATAGTCCTGGTCTTAATTGTTGTGTGCAAACATCGGTAATTAAATCTTTATCAAAAGGCGAGGTCATTTGATGATTTTCCAACCATAAGTATTGATTATAAACAGATGTATAAGGTGGAGATGTATTAAAATATGGTAATTTAATTTTTATTGCATCACCTGAAGAAGAGAAGTTTCGTAGAATGTAGATTCCATTTGCAGTAGAACTTTGATTTGAAATATCAAAAGTTGTGGGAACTTCTGTTGTACCCACATCATTAAGTGCGCTGATTAAATAATTTTTTGCTGGGTTTTTCCATCCTGTTCTTTCCCTATCCCATCCATTGTACATTCGCATAATGAGGCTACCTCCTGCTTGTCCTAATGTACTGAACCAGTTGCTATAATTGGGAATAAATGTGTGGGGGCCTACACCACCACCCGTACCATGAAAATTATTAGGTCCAAACATCCAATGAGTGAATTCTACCATGAAAGGAAGCCACCATCCGTCATCATAGCAGGCAGATCCCTCAAAGAAATTATCATGTCCAAGCATGCCCGGAAGAGTAATATAATTATTTCTTGAAGGAACTGCATAGGCATCATTAACACAGTTTGTACTACTATATGCCTTCACATTTCTCCAGATAACAGCAATTCCATCCACATATTGGTCAGTTGCGAGAGGTACATTGGGTGTACCGTAAGATGATGCAGGAATATCCCATTGAGCAAATAACTGAATCGGCAAATTGCTGTTTGTTTTAAAATTAGGATCGTTATTCAGAAAATTTTGTATAGCGCCAAATTTCCCATATTGTAAAATATCAGCACAGGTAACGGATACGAGTTGATGGTAATAGTCGCCTAAAACAATGTATTGCCCGTGAGATGCTTCGTATAAAAAGTCAGTAATAAGTCCTCCTTGTTGACTAGGGGTAATCGTATTAAAATAATTATCCTTATCTGCTGGCAATTGCCCGGGAGCCCACAGTGCTGGGTTAGGTGTATAATTTTTACTATACCCAGGGCAGTTATCAGAAACTTCTGCAAAGATGAGAAATACTCTGACGATGCCCTGTTTAACAGGAATGTGGTAGCCGTTTTCACTATTTGCCTGAGCAAAAATAATGAGTGGCAGCAATAGTATGCTAACCGTTAAGAAAAAATGTTTTTGGATTATCATGAGATTGGGTTTTAAAAGTTATTTACCTTGAGAAGTTTTCGCGTAACTGTAAAGTGACTTCCCTTGAGTTGAATAAGATACAATCCATCCGATAAATTAGAAATATCCACTCTTGCCTCCTTATTGATAATAGCACTGTTCGCTATAATTTCTCCAAGCACATTTATTATGCTGTAACTATATTGCACTTGCTGATGCGGTTGGATTATAACGATATCCGTAGTAGGATTTGGAAAAATATTAAAATCATTTTCTTCAAAAAGTTCTGCAATACCTGTTCCATTATCTAAACTATTAAAAGGTAAAATTCTCAAAGACATATTTACTGATATGCCTGATTGGGTGCTGTCTCCCGGGAATACTATGCTGTCGGAAAAAGTGAAATTAGGCACAAAAGGTAAACTACCCGGCATATCCGTTAAGATAATATCGTTACCACTAGGACAAATAGATCCCCCGCATGTTAGATTCCCTCTTCCTCTTGGCTTAGGAGATAAGTTTGGGAAGGGCAAACTGTCACTATAAAATAAAGTATCGTACCAGTACATTGTGAGGGGCATTTTCCCTTTCAAAAAGGAAATAGAATTTCCAGCAGTCAGATAAGTAGAATCCCAAACAATAGTTTTAACAGCAGAATCTTGTCCCCCCCAAAAAAAGAATACAGAATTAAATTTCGATGTGTCTATCTTAATAGGTTTCTCGCCAAATATTGTATCTAAATTTAAACTTGCATTACGATCATAACCAATATAAATAGTGTCTCTTTCACCGTTGTAATCTTTAAACATTATAGGAAAGAGCCATGCAGGAGTTTGCGACTGTGCGAAACAAGAAGAAATAAAAAGAAGAAAAGGGATTATATAAAGCAAACAGAATATTTTTTTCATCACCAAAAGTTTTATGTCCTAATTTCTCAAGACAAGTTAAACATTTCAGTTTCTTTTTCTCTGCCCGCTAAAGAGAGTGGAAGAAACCTTTTCTATAAAATTAAAATCATATAAGGTTTTAATCAGATTGCTTATTATGAGAACAAAAGTATGATTTACATTGGAATAGACAAAATTATTATAAGGAAATCTTTTTGTGGATTTCTTTCGTGTGATTGGAGCATTTGCAAATGTGGTGTATACCAAAATAAAAAATAAAAAGGAATACACCTCTTTTGCAGATGCGGAGTTATATCAATGATTGCCGGAATTGTCCTGCGAATGATTTCTGCTGTCTGGTTAAAAGCAACGATGAAGGGTTGCGAAATTGTCTGACGATGTATTTGTGTTTTTATTACTGTCACGATGGGAGCGCGTTCAAGCGAGAAAGTAACTGTCCCGCGCTACCTTATTATATGTGGTTTATGCTGTCTGCATGAGAACTGCGTGAATTAACAACGCAACTGTCCGGCTACAAAACGCTGGTCATTTTTTTTGTATTTGATTTTTATGCTGTCGAGATTGGAGAAATTGTCGAGCGAGTGAAAAGTTGTCTGCCGATGTTTTTTTGCGGTTTGTATTTTGCGTTGAAGGACTGCGTTAATGTCCAACGGGAGTGCGGAGTTGCCGAGAATTTACAAGGCGGGGCTATTGTAGTTAACGTTTTTCAGGTTTGCGATGTGCGGGATTTTGGAATACAAAATTGTCTGCCATTACAAACATAAAACGAAGATATAAATTTTCAAACTTAAACGTCAGCCCGCATAGCGCAAACCTGATGTTGGCTGCTGCCCTGTATTTTTTTTCTGTCGTGATGAAGTGATTGTCTGGGTGCAGAATTATTTTTTTTGTTTTTGTTTTGGTGTCGGGCATTTTTGAAAATTTATTACTGTCGGGGTGCAGGATGGGCACGCTCTTTTGCATTTTGCCTATTCCCGTAAATAAAAATAAAAAGAGGCAAAGTGCAAATGTGCGTGCCATTTTGGAAGATGGTGTTTCTTGTTCGCTGTCGGATGGTGCAAGTTGTCAAGGCGGGAAACGCTGTCACCCGAAAGATGCCGTTAATGTTACGGTCAAGGTTGGAAAAGATACTGTCCAGATGTGAAATTGTCGAGAAAAGTCGTGTTTTTTTATTTTATTTTTTCAACTTCAATCCACCCTTTATTTGGGTGATCCATAGTGCAAACAAAAACACTTTGTCCAGGATCAGAACAACTTTTTATTTTTTTAAAAGTTGCTGTAACTGTCGCACCATCGGGAAATGAGGAAACCATGTCAAGATTACAAACTGTGTAATCATTGTTATTGAAACGGAGATATACACCTGTGCAATCTTTTATAACTGTCATTTCTTCGTTTCTCACTTTTTTGCAGGAATATAATGTTAGCAGAGAAAATATTGATATGATAAATAATACTTTTTTTATTTTTTTCATGATTTCATGATTGTTAAGTTAATTTATTCTCTGTTGCTTTATGCTTCTGTAAATATATTTTGTTTATTTTTTTAAATGTTTTGTGTAATCTTATTTTTGCGATTAACAGACCAGTCAATTTACCGATTATAGCAGATATTAATACAAAAATTACGGAATAAATAATTCCCCATAATAATGGTGTTGCTTTAAAAAAAAGCTCACACACAGAAATTATTGTAGCGAATAAAATTGCAAAAATCATAAAATATGTTCCCGTTTCACAACCACAGGATAAATAGTATTTATTAATTTTATCGCTATATTTTTTATTTTCTTCAACCGTAAAATATGGCAAATCAATTACGATTTCAGAAAAATTATATTTTCTTTTTTTTATAAGAATATTTATTTCATCTATATCTTTTATAATGTTCATAATTAACGGCATTTGCAATTTGTAAATGTTATTGCTGTTATTATCCATAAATAAAGTTTACAAATTCGTGTAACTATCCAAGTCCAAGCGACACATACAATATTTGAAATCCAAACCCAAGCAACACATATAAGATTTGTTACCCAATACCATGCTACACATACAATATTTGATACCCAATACCATGCAATACAAACCCAAGTAAATAATTGACAAGCCCAGGAACAAGGTATCCAAGTGCAACAGTTTTTTGCCCAATTTGAACAGGCACTGTAACCTTGGTCTTGGTATTGTGAACAGGCATTATATCCTTGGTCTTGGTATTGAGAGCAGGCATTATATCCTTGGTCAGCAGTCTGTGTAAGCTTCCCCATTGTTAGGACAGTTCAAAATTGTGTTTTGGGATTGGTTGATTTTGATTTTTGTTGTTGAGTAAATATTGTTTTGGAGACAAAGAGTTAAGAGAATCGTGAGGGCGCTCGTTATTATAATGTTCTT
>JACRAM010000006.1 GCA_016213405.1 Bacteroidota bacterium | reverse complement strand
TTTGCAAAAGAAGGTTACTACAGTTTATCGGCAAACTACAAACGATTAAAACTTTATGAAACCGCTGTATGCGTCTAAGCATGTACAGTGGTGTGAGAGGTGGCGAAGTTACTTTGTACCTTCGCTTCCTACTTTAATTCGTGATAAATTCTAATTATTTAACAACTGTCATTTTTCCTTTAACAGAAGCATCTCCGCATTTGATAGTATAAAAATATAAACCGGAAGACAAAGAACTTGCATTAACAGAAAGAGATTGTTTGCCAATTGAAAGTTTGCTTTCAGAAGCATAAACTTGCTCTCCTATGCTGTTATAAATTTCAAGCGTAACATTTGCATTTTGCCTCATTGTTATTTCGAAATAGGTCATCCCGTTAGTAGGATTCGGAAAATTTGGAGCAACGCTGAACATAGGTGTGGTTTGCGTGTTGATTGCATTTGGATTACATGATGCAGAACCTGCAAGCACATTCGCTTTATTAATTGCAATAAAATGTATTTCATTTGAACCGTCAGGATCAAGATTTGTTAAAGCAGTGCCCGGTTCAGTATCCCATTGATAAAGAACATACAAATATGAATCAACTCTTTTTGCAAGGCAGGGGAATGATTCTTCTTCTCCAACTGTGCAGGTAATGTTTTGAGCAGAACCCCATGTTACTCCTCCGTCTTGTGAAGCCACAATCCATACATCACGGAAATTTTGACCATCTGCTGTAGAATCAGCATCTGTTGGCAGAGAGAAAAGAATGAATACATTGTTTCCATCAACAGAAATGCTGGGCTTATTCAGAAGGGCATTATTTCCATATCTTGCAGCTGGTTGGGGTTGATAAGTCATTGTTGCTGCGCCAACATTATATATGCCGTCTCCATTTCCTCCATTTGCAGCGCCATCAATGTCAGCCAGCAATATGGGAACATTTACTTGGGTTTTTGCAACATCATTCCAATAAACCAATCCAACATCGCCAGGGAAAATGCTATAATTACCATCGCCTATTACTGCGTCATTAAGCACTCTCTCTGTAGCATAAGCAATGTGTACAGTTCCGGTAGGGCCAACCACAACAGACAAACTGCCGTCATTGCTATTAGCGGTGTCCGTAGGTCCTCCAACAGAATCAATAGAAGGAGCATAAGGGAACGAATCAACCAATGTCCTCGTCCAGTTGTCGCCATTATCGGTTGATTTCCATAAGGTGACGTCTTCGCCTAATCCTCCATGAGCAATTGCAACGGTGTTCCATTCAGCATCAATGGAGTAACTTTCAGCATCGCCACCCAATGTGCGTACGCTGTCATAGCCGGGAAGCATGACAGATTGATAATCCCATGATTGCCCGGCATCGCTTGAGCGGGAATAAATCATAGGGGCAATTATGCCTTTCATAACACAAGCATCAGTAGGAAAATAATTTGCAACGAGATGAATAGAATTTCCATCCCATCCGCCAGTTGCAATTCTTCCCCAAAGAGCTTGATTGGATGCTCCAGTAGTATATCCTTGTACGTCAGATGCAGTCAAAGTGGCTCCTGCACTTGCCCATGTCCATGTTGCAGAACCTTTGGTTGTATTGGTTCCCATTTGGAAATCGTAAGGAGCGCCTTTATGACCCATGATAACTTCGCTTCCATTGGCTAAATAACCAATTTGGCTGAAACCAGTTCTAATAGTTTCTAAGCGAGTTGTTACGGGAGGAAGAAGAAGCGCGCTGCCTGTCCAGTAATTCCATCCTGAGCCACGATTAGTATAGGGTGTGCCTGCATCAGCAATTGTCCAGTCAAAAGAGATAGTGCCGTCACCAAAAGCAATAATTCTTCTGGAAGTAGAACTATTTGATTGAAGATCATAAAAAGTAAAGCCTACAATGGTAGGAGTCATAACACCGGGGTTTTTCCTGTGTACTGCAGGTGCGCCCATGGGTTTTAAAACAGTTTCATTTATTGGGAGAAATTTAGTGGTAAGTACTGCCTTGTTGTTAGGCGAGGACTTTAGAACTGTTCTTCCGTTCTGAGCATTTACAATTAATGCTCCTGTCAATAATACTGCACTGACAAGTAGTAATTTTTTCATGATTGTTTTTGTTTTTGGTTAGACATGTTTTTGAATTAAGTCCGCGAATGTAAAACCTTTTTTCATACCACCAAAAAGAATATTAGTGATAGATATTCACAGGTTTTAAAGAGAGGAATATGCTCCTTCCCTGAAGACAACCGCAGTATGCAAACGTAGCTCAAATACTCAAAGTCCCTTTGGCGTACGACAAATTTCCGTTTTGTGATTTTTAGTGCCTTTGTGTCTTAGTAGCAAGTGGTTTTTTGCCACAAAAACACTAAAACACGAAAGCCCACGAAAGATTTATTTTTATAAAGCGGATTTTTGTCGTACACCGAAGTCCCTTTAGGGATTTAGGGCATTACATTTTTCCTATACCTTTATTCCCTATGCCATTATTCCTTTTCTATTTTCTTTCCTTTCTTGAAGGCGCCTCCGTAATGGCGGCTGAGTTGCTTGGGGCAAAAATGCTTGCTCCGTATTTTGGTTCTTCCTTATATGTATGGGCATCGGTGCTGGGCATTACGCTGGGAGGTTTGGCAATGGGTTATTTTGCAGGCGGAGTTTTTTCGCAGAAGAAAAACAATGAAAAAAATCTGTATGCTGTTCTTCTTGCCTCCGCAATCTTTTTAATACTGATGCCGCTCACAGCAAAAGAAATAATGCTTCACACGGCAGGGTTTTCTTTGCTCGCATCCATTTTGATTTCATCTTTTATCTTTTTGTTTCCTCCGGTATTTTTTATGGGAATGGTTTCGCCAATGATTGTGCAATGCATAGCCCACCCCGTACCTCCCGAAGGGAGGGAAAAGGATACCCAAGATTCCCCCCTTCGGGGGGCGGGGGGGCTTGCAGGAACCGTGTACGCCATTTCCACGCTTGGAGGAATCATTTCCACTTTTCTTTTAGGATTTTATCTCATTCCAAATTTCGGCTTGACAAAACCCGCTATTGTGATGGGAATTATTCTTGGCATCATTCCTTTTGTTAAGCTTATCACAGCGAAAAATTTTTTCTCGCTCATTTTTCTTTTTGCAGTATTTTTTTCTTTTCGTGCTTCTCCCTCTCCTTCGGAGAGGGATGGGGTGAGGCTTTTATATTCCAGCGAAGGATTGTTGGGGCAGATTATCGTGGCGGATTATCCTCTTGCCTCAACCCCGTCCCTTCTCCTTCAGGAGAAGGGAGTGAGGGATGAGGTGGGCTATCAGCGCATCCTTTTCGTTAATCGCAGCACACAAACAATTGTTACTTATAAGAAAGGAGAGAAAAGTTTTTTTGAATATGTGGATTTGATTTCGGAAAAGACAAAGAATTCAGTCCGAAGGACTCCTTGCGGAGAAGGCGGAATTCAGAAGACAGAAGAAAAAAAAGCATTGGTTCTTGGATTGGGCGGAGGCAGTATTGCAAACAAGCTTTCTGAAAACGGATTTCAAGTGGATGCTGTTGAATTGGATGAACGCATGGCTGACTGCGCAAAAAAGTTTTTTGATTTGAATAAGAACGTAAAAGTAAACATTGATGACGCAAGGCACTATGTAAGATGGATGATGGATAATGGGCAATGGTTAATGGAACAACATCAGCCATCAACCATCAACCATCAACCATTGTATTCTGTGGTTGTTCTTGACGCTTTCATAGGAGAAGTAAATCCACATCATCTTTTCACAACGGAATTTTTCTCCGAGATAAAATCCTTGCTTTCCGACAGCGGAACATTTTTCATCAACGGAAACGGTTTCTGGAATGGCGAAGAAGGGAAGGGGATGCGCTCGGTTTGCAAAACATTAATCAATTCCGGTTTTGATGTGGAGCTTATTCCGACCAGCGAACAGGAAGATTACAGGAATTTGCTTTTTGTGGCAAAGCCCATCTCAAACCTTTCCCAAAGGGAAGGGAGTTTGCATTTGCAAGTCCCCTCCTTGGGAGGGGATTTAGGGGAGGCTGTAATTCTCACCGATGAAAAACCACAACTCGAAATTCTGAATGCCGAAGCAAACAGGCAATGGCGCGAAGCGTGTATGAAATATTTTCTCAGCGGATATTATTCCGGGCAGGATAAATTACTGTTTAAGTAAGAAGCCCTAACCCTAAAGGGAAAAAAGTCCCAAGCATCAAGCCCCAAGAAAACAGCCATTGCATTTTCTTCGGCTGTTCCTTGGAATTTGGAATAGGGAATAGATTTCTTTCATAATTCATTTTATGCCACAAAAACACAAAGACACAAAATTTCACAAAAGAATTTTTAGTGTTTCTTTCGTGTTTTAGTGATTTAGTGGCAGATATTTTTTTCTTATTTGAATTATGAAAGATGTCTAATATACCTTTTGACTTTACTTGCGCCTTGCTCTGGGATGAAACTTCTCAATCGTATCGCGCAGGTATTTCCTGTCAAGATGCGTATAGATTTCGGTGGTTGTGATGCTTTCGTGCCCCAGCATTTCCTGCACCGCGCGAAGGTCAGCGCCATTTTCTACCAGATGCGTTGCAAATGAATGCCTGAATGTGTGCGGACTCACGTGCTTCTTCATCCCTACCTTCTCCGCCACATTCTGAACGATAATGAAAACCATGGCAGGGGTGAGCCCTCTTCCGCGGTTATTCAGGAAAAGAAAATCTTCAAACCCTTTCTTCGCATCCGTGTGAATGCGTATCTGATCTTTATAGATGCCGATACACTTCATCGCCACACTTCCAATCGGAATCAAACGCTGCTTGTCTCCCTTGCCTATCACGCGCACAAATCCGGTATCAAAAAACAAATCGGATAGTTGAAGATTCACCAGCTCGCTCACGCGCAAACCGCAGCTATACATGGTTTCAAGCATGGTTCTGTCGCGCTGCCCTTTGGGTGTTGACATATCAATTGCCGAAAGAAGATGATCAATGTCGTCCACATTCAGCACATCGGGGAGTTTTCTTCCCAGCCGGGGAGTTTCTAAAAGTTCGGTGGGGTTTTTTGTAACAAGATTTTCGAGAAGCAGGTATTTGTAAAACGCCCGTATGCCCGAAATCACCCTCGACTGTGTGGTGGCGCTTCTCTCCAACTCATTCAGCCATTTCACAAACTCGGTCATGTGCCTGTGTTCAATTTTGTCGGGCGGCAAATCATATTTCTTGTCGGCAAGAAACTGAACAAAGCGCTCCACATCTTCGGTATAGGCGACAATGGAATTTTTAGCCAGCGATTTCTCCAGCTTGAGAAACGACTGAAACCCTTTTATAGAAATTTGCCATTGCATGTTTTACATATATGAATCATTACGAATATACGAATGAAGTATATTCGCATTTGACATGAACCCGCCACTCATCAACAATTTTCTTAACAAAACCCGATGGCAGCTGATTTTTCTGGCTGGCGTGATCTCGGTTTTGTATTTCCGTTCGCTTCCCTATGAGTTTATCGGGCTGGATGAACAATCGTTATTAATTAATAAAAAAGAATTCAACCAAAAACTATCAAACATTCCCAAGGCATTTTCACAGCATGTTTTTCAAACGGAAGATTATGTGGAAACGCCCGGCTCAATAAAATTTTACCGCCCGCTCCTTACCGTTTCATTCATCCTGGATGCGCAGTTTGCGAAAGAGGGATTTAAAGTTTTTCATTTCACCAATATCCTTTTTCACTTCATGGCAGTTGCCGGGCTGTTGTTCCTGCTTCTGCAATTGAAAATTCCTCCGCCTCTGTCCTTTGTTTTTTCTTTATTGTTTGCCGTTCATCCGTTGCTCACTCAGGCGGTTGGCTGGATTCCGGGAAGAAATGATTCCATTGCCTGCGGATTTGTCCTCTGGAGTTTTTATTTTTTGCTGAAGACGACCTCTCTTAAATCCTCTCCCGAGGAAAGGATTTCAAATACACTGTTCCATATTTTATTTTTTACTGCTGCGCTCTTCACCAAAGAAAATACGGTGATGTTTTCTTTGCTTTGTGTTTTCTGGATTTTATTTCCGGGCAGAAAAAACCTTTCCGTGAGAAATAAAACAGCTCATTTTGTATCTTATATTCTTATTATCTCTCTGTGGTATTTTGCAAGAAAAACTGCCATCGGTGAAAACATCTCCCTTCCCGACTTGTCGGGAGAGGGTTGGGGCGGAGCATTGTATTACTCCTTCCTGAAAAACTTCCCGCTGGTGCTGCAATATTTCCAGAAGACAATCCTTCCTGTGAACCTTGCCGTAATGGCATCGGTTCAGGATACAAACTACGGATGGGTGATGCTTTCGCTGGCATTGTTCGGTGCAGGAATTTACTTCACAAAAAAAATTCCATGGACAGAAATTCTTTTCGGGCTGCTGTGGTTTTTTCTTTTCCTACTCCCTACTCTGCTCTTCAGTTATTTTGAAGGCATGGAGCATCGCTCCTATCTGCCCGTCATCGGATTGCTTCTTGCCTTTGTTCATCTTGAACCTGTTCAGAATCTTATCAGGAATAAAAACCTACTGATTGGAATCTTTGGAACCGTCATTTTAATCTTCTCTGTCATCACGTTTACGCGGCTTCCTGTTTTTTCAAGCGAGCTGAACTACTGGAAAAATGCCTATGAAACTTCTGCACATTCTTCCGTGGTGTGCAGAGATTACGGAGTCATTCTCACTAAACTTGGCGACTACCCCAATGCGGAGAAAGCCTATCTAGAAGGAATAAAAAGAAATCCGAAAGAAACATTGCTTCACTATAATTTAGGCGTGATGTATTTCCGCATGCAGCGGTTTGAAGAAGCCAAAGCCCAGCTTGCCAAGGAACTTGAAATCAATTCAACCAACTTTATGGTGTATCACGTGCTGGGTGTTATTTACAAACAGGAAAACAGGATGGAAGAAGCCGGCATGATGTGGGAACAGGCAGTTTCAATCAATCCGAACTTTGTTGAATCGTACAAAGAACTTCTCTCCTATTACTCGCAAAAAAAAGATACCATCAACTTTATCCGTTGCAAAAACGCGCTGGAGAAAAACGGATACAACATAATAGATAAGAGAAATGAGAAGTAAACCCCGTAGGACATTGGCTGTTGTCCAACGGGGTAAACTATTTTGTATTTTCGGAAAATGAAATTACTTATCATCAACGGTCCTAACCTGAATTTGCTTGGAGTAAGAGAGCCATCGGTTTACGGCAATCAGTCCTTTGCTGATTATCTGGTGGCACTCAGAGAAAAATTCTCTTCCGTTCAGATAGATTATTTTCAGAGCAATGTGGAAGGAGAAATCATAAACAAACTGCACGAAGCTGGATTTTCTCTTGACGGCATTATCCTGAACGCTAGCGGATACACGCACACATCGGTTGCCATTGCCGATGCAATTGCATCCATCAAAACTCCTGTGATTGAAGTTCATATCTCCAACATTTACGCGCGCGAGGAATTCCGCCATCACTCTCTCATTGCAGGGAAATGCAAGGGAAGCATTTCAGGCTTTGGTTTGAATTCATATAGACTCGCTGTGGAGAGTTTTTTCAGAAGTAATTAAAGTCTATAAGCAACGAAATCATCCGTTTCCAGAATTTTTTCAAAGGGAGCTTTCTCCATAAAGCCTGGAAATTTATGCTTGTCAATAATAACCGCTTTGCATCCCTTTGATTTAATTTCATCTAGAAATTTTTCATCACAAAGCTTTTCATTTTCTACAGACCATCCATTTCGGTGAGCGAAGTAGATCAATTGCGGATTCTCGCCTCCGTTAATTGCAATTAATTCATTTTTATAAGAAATACTATTTGCAAAACTTTCTAATTGCATTTTATACAATTGGTCTTCCTTTAACCTGAAATCGTTATTTTGATTAGCTAAAGCTTCCAATGAAATGATCAGGAGTAATGTCACCTGGTATTTTTTATTTATCCGGGCGATTTTATCCAGTGCGTATCCTGCCACAACCGCCATGACAGGAACAAAAGGAATGATATAATAGGAATGTGTGCAAAATGTATCTCCGCTTTTAAAAATGAAACCGATAAAAAAAAGAAAATTAATTCCCAACATTGTCAAAGCTATTTTTTTTCTTTCTCTTATCAATGCAACAATTCCGAAAATAAAAACAGCAAAACATACATAACTTTCTAACCCGCTGAAATAAAACTTCTCCATAGCACCGCCTAAATTTGACGCTACTTGCGTGACACCTTCTGTGATACCCTTTCCGGAATTATACCAGTTGCCATAAGTTTCTGAAAGATGAGGGTTCCAATAAAAATACCAGGCACATGTAATGGATAAAACAACAGCTGTTACAGCAAGAACTAAAAATAATTTCGTAGTGCGAATACCCTTAGTTAGCAGAGGAAAAGCCAGATTGCAAAGAAGAAAAGCAGAAGGTATCTTGCTTAAAGTTCCAACCAGCAATAATAAACCATAGATGCAAAAATCAATTTTAGAATTAGTTTGAAAAAAGCGCAGTCCGTAATAAAATGAAGTAATAACAATAGCCATTGAAAAAGTATCGGGCATTGTTTTTCTTGAATACGCAAACCAAATGGATACCAGCAATGTTATGGTGGCATTGAATGCAATTTGTGGGGAAGAAAAAACTTTTACTAATCGAAAAAAATAGAATGTGCCTATCGAGGATACAATCAGGTTGAGCAGCCTTCCATACCAGTCGTTAAAGCCAAAGACATAAGAAATCATATAAATCATGTAATTCATTATCGGCATTTCCATTCCAATTATTCCGGATTTCTCTCCCGTCTCATCTACTCTTGGATAAAGAATATTATTATCAACTTCCAGAAAATTTTTTGAAACCATGATGCCTGTCACCTGCCTCCAGTTGTGACCGATTTCAAGTGGCGGGTCCGTGATGCCGTAAAGTCGGATAAGAAAGAAAAATACTATCCAGAATCGTATGTCGGAAAAATATTTTAGAATAAAATTTTTCAATTATCCGAAATATGTTTTATCTAAATCAGAAAATTTCTTTATCCTCCTGATAAAATATTCAACCACAATGCTTTTCCTGTAAACCGCAGATGAGGTATAACTTTTAATTCTTTTCTTCATGGCTTTGCGTTTTTTCAATGTTCTTCCAAGCGATCCGAAAAAATTCCAGTGAGCACGGATCACAGCGATGCAATGTGTTATTTGCCCCGAGAAAAGAAATTTCAAACCAGCTAATGCATCCATTTTCAAACGAAGCAAAATTTTTATCCGAAAATATTCAGGCGCATGATTTTTGCTCAGAAGAATAAGATTATTCCTGAAATTAAAAAATGTTTTTGTTGCAGAAATTTTCGAAAGGGTTCCACCGCCAACGTGATAAACAACAGAATGCGGACAATACATCACCTTGTAGCCCATGTTCTTCATTCGCCAGCATAAGTCAATCTCTTCCATATGCGCAAAAAAATCTTCGTCTAACTTCCCTGCTTCAAAAAATATTTTTGATCTGATAAAAAGACAGGCACCACTCGCCCAGAAAATTTCCATTACATCATTATATTGTCCGTTGTCTTTTTCAAAAGAATCAAAAAATCTTCCTCTGCAAAAAGGGTAGCCCCACTTGTCAATGAATCCTCCGCCACCTCCAGCATATTCAAATTCATCCCGGATAGTGTAATTCAAAATCTTGGGCTGGCAGGCGGCAATGGTTGAGTCTGCTTCCATTAAAGAAATTACCGGTTCAATCCAGTTCTGAGTTACCTGCACATCTGAATTAAGAAGTATAAAATAATCCGCTGAAATATTTTTCAGCCCTTCATTGTATCCTTTGGCAAAACCATAATTTATAGAATTACAAATGATATTTACACCAGTAAATTTTGATTTCAAAAATTCTACAGAGCCATCAGTAGAGGCGTTGTCAATCACATATACTTCTGCATGGGAAGGAGAATGTTTTATTACATCAGGAAGAAATTTTTCGAGAAGATGCTTCCCGTTCCAGTTAAGGATGGCAATGGCAATTCGCATATTTGCGAAGTTAAACGTTAATAGTTCACGATTATTGAGGGAACCCAATAACAAAAAACATCAACAATCTTACTTAGGATTTTTGAATTCATCATTCGAATTACCACCGTAGTGTTCGGGGGCATTGAGATGCTCAAAATCATTAGACTGAACAGTGCGTTTGTGTAACTTCATTTGCCATTGCGAGTCATGGATCTCACTCAGGGCATCAGAATGCAATAACTGAAATTTATTTGTCACAAGGTCCTGGTTGTAGAAAATGAATTGTTTATTTGTTTGGTTCGGGTTTAATTTGCTGTTGTCGGTCAACTTATAATAAACCCATATTTCATAGGGATATGCGGTGGGTTCGCTGGGAGCTTCTTCTCTTTTATCAGGCGGTCCGTACTGTAAATAAACCCTGCCTCTGTCAGTGGCATATCCTTTATAATTGAACGATCCGAATTTTGCATTTACGGCTTGCACATTCTGGTAATATTTATTCCATGCTTCTTCCGGTGCCAGCGGGCTGCGCGATAACCAGAAGTTGTAAAAAAACTGCTGCATAAGTTTTGTATCAGCCAGCTTTAATTGATTATCCAAAAAACCTTTTTCTGCTTCAGAAGCAATAGGGCGAAGCGAGCGGATGAAATCGCTGATTGTATCCTTGCCTGATATTCGGGCGGCAAACGTATTTTCGATAGTTATAGCAGACAGATCGGACACATCAAATTTCACGTTTGCGTTCTTTCGCTGAAAAAAAGTTTTACGCTGAGCAATCAGTTCATTGCTTTTGTTCCGGATATCTATTACAAAATTATAATTGCCGCTGGCTAAATTCTCAATATTAAATTTAGAAAGAATAATACTTACAACATTTGTTGTTTCTCGTTTCGACACGGTGTATTTTGCCAGATGTGATTTATTTTCATACGTTTCTATATAATAGCTGATAAGAAACTTTTCATTCTCTCCTAAAACAGATTTTAAATTATACACTTCTGCATAGAAAGAAAACTCGTTTATGTTTTCAGGATAAAAATCGGAAGTATAGGGTATGAGGTCATATCCGTTTTTTGAAAGTATGCTGCTTGTTGCCGCTTTTGAAAAAGAAGAAAGCAGTTCTATGGATGAAACAGTAACCTTATCAACAGGAAAAACAATTTCAACTTCTCCCTTCATGGAAAAAGTTTTTCCGTTACTGTTTTTATCTGTAATCATAAGTTCAATGTCATACGTTCCCGTATCAAGAGGGAATCGCTGCTGGTCAATAAAACTGGGGCGGTTAAGCGTATCACTCAGTTCAGGGCTCAGCAGGTTATATTTTTTAGACGCTTTTATTTGTCCGTTCTTTGAAAAAAGAATTCCTACTTCCACCTGCCCCTGATATTTGCCCTTCGCATTCTTCTTAAATAAAACAGAATTGCCAAGAACACAAAGATACGTTTCCACGAAAGGTTTATTATCGGGCGTATTAAATGTGCAATTGGAAAAGTACGCAGTGATTTGCGCGTTTGCGTTTCCAATACTTGCAGACAAAAACAGAAGGATGAATATTTTTTTCATGATTGCCGGTTTCTGTTGCTAATGTATCAAATATAATGCTACTGATTTCACTATATAAGTTGAAAAAAGTAACTGGTTGATATTTGTTAGTAAGTGGCTGGTTTGTGAATGAAGTAAAGAAAAATTCTATTTTTGTCCGCCTAAAGACGGACTCCTCCGATAGCTATCGGAATTCATCTGAGGCAACCATTGGAGGGATGGCAGGCACAACAATGGACGGGAAAAATCAACGAAAGGAAGAAGACCATTTATTTTACATTATCACGAAGAATATTTAATAAAAGAAGAAGCAGTAAAACGAGAATTCTTTTTTAAAACAATCAATGGTTATATTTACCTGAAAGAAAAAGGAATAATTTAGTACGACCTTTGGAGGGATGGCAGAGCGGTTGATTGCACCTGTCTTGAAAACAGGCCTGGGTAATACCAGCGGGGGTTCGAATCCCTCTCCCTCCGCTGAAAGGGACTTCCCCCATAAAAAGGGGGGAGTCCCTTTTTTAATGCCCACGCAACTCTTTGAAACATTGGCTATTGTGGCGAACACGGAATTAATTTTATTTGTTAGAACTCCCTCCGTTGTCTTTTCATAGGTAATCCCTTCAGGAAACACCAATTTCTGAAATAACTCCTTCACTTTTATCGGCACAAGTCCCCAAATATTAGGGAGTTGCGTTGCCATTGCAATCGCTTTTCTCAGGGCAGATAATTTGTTAGAACCCCCATTTCCGCAATTACCCAATTCACGCATTATAGCTTCCCTTTCTACCCTATACCGCTCCCTGAATCTATCGAATGCCTCCTTATTCATTTCGCCTGTAACGTAATGCTTCTCTTCGATGGTATCGATTTTCTTGGTCACTTCGGTAAGGCGGGCTTTCAGGGTTTGCTCACGCTCCTGATTGCCTTTGATGGAAGTTTCATGGGCGTAATGAAGGGTAAATAGAAGGGGGTTTACAGCATCCTGCCAAAGGGAATACTCCGCCAGTTTCCATCCGAAGCGTTCATGGAGGATATCAGCCCTTGTGTTGCTTCCGCAACCGTTCTTTCGGCATTTGTAATAATAAAGCCCCCTGTTCCTCACAAGGTATCCTGTGAAGGGTGTTCCGCAACGCTGGCATCGGGTGAAAACCTTCAGGGGTACGTTGTCATTTTCCAGTTTGTGCGGAACTCCATACCGGGTTGAACCAGAAACGATGTCATTCACTTTCAGGAAAAGCTCTTTGCTTACCATTGCTTCGTGTTTCCCATTCACTATTTTTCCGTGAAGCATTCCATGAGAAATTATTCCGCAGTAAAAAGGGTTAATGAAAATTTTGTGGAGTTGCTGTTTATACATTTTTACGCCCATCGCATTCAGCTTGTCGACAATTTCCTCGTTCTTCAATCCCTGAACCTTCCATTCAAATGCCAGTTTGATTTTCTTTCCTTCTTCATTCACCACAATTTTTCTATTCCCATTTATTTTGATGATGTCGTATCCTTGCGGAGGTTTCACCACCCAATCCCCTCGTTTGAATTTTTCCGTCATTCCTGCAATTACTCTTTGCCTTCTCAGTTGGTTGTCGAATTGAGAAAATATGAATTGAATATCCTGAGTAAAAGCACCGCTTGGAATACTTGTATCCGTTGGCTGGGTTACCGAAAAAACTTCCACTCCGTGTTTCTCACGAAGTTCCTGCGCGAGTTTTATTGCTCCTCCACCTGTGCGACTGAATCGGTCAAGGGCATAAACAAGTATCTGACTTACTTTGCCCTTATTCTTTTTAATGAAATCCAGCATTCGCTGAAATTCCTTTCGCCCATCGGTCTTTGCGCTTTCATAAGTTCCGCCAAAGTAAGCAAGAACATTTTTTCCATTTCGTTTAGAGAATTCATCAATCGTTCTTCGCTGGGTATCCAGCGAAAGATTATTGTCCGCCTGTTCCTTTGTTGAAACGCGGGTGTAAACCACCACGTTGGTGGTAGCATTTTTGCTCATGGTGGTTCGGCTTTCTTTTCCGAACCGTGAGGCAAGTAAAACATCTGAGTTGCTCATGCTGCTATTTTTAGTTGGTTAATATTTGCTTCTTCCTTTTCCGTTTGCGCTTTTACTGCTTCAAGTAAAATGATGCAGAAGGTTTCTAATGAAAAAATAATTTCCTGTGCTTCCTCATCGGATAGGTTTTCCATTCCCTTAAAGGTTCGGAGTGTTTCAACTGTGAGCGGTTTCTTTTCAGGATTTATCCGCATCAATTCTTCATCGCTGATAATGATTTCCGTGCAACCAACTTTTCCTGTTGTCATTTTGTAAATGGTTTTTATGGTTATCCTTATTTTCATTGAGGTTGCTGTTTCGCGACCATGTTCGGGAATCCTTTTGAGTGTACCTCCTGAATTCAGGGGATATTATCAGCTCAAAAGATTCTCTGAAATGATTTGGACATCTCAAATGATTTTCGCATACCTATAAGGGCTGTTATACCCCCTTGTAGATTCGCAAACGAACCGAATGTAATTGCAGGGGAAATAAGCGTGTCTCCGAAGGGAAAGCATATTACTTTAGGATAAAAATATTTACCACAACAGAAGATAATAACATTCTAAAGCCCGAAAGGATACTTCTGAAAAAAGTAGAATCTATTAGGTGACTTTTATGGGACGATCTCGGGTATATATCGGGGAAACCACAAACCGATTGCATTAATCGCGGAGGATTAGGGAGAATCGCGGAGAACCGAGGGGAGATTGCGGGAGCATTGTGTGGTAAATAAGATATAACGAAAAACTATACCATTCGATTTATATATCCGATATTTTGATAGCAAGATTTATTATCGATACTGATTTTCGTGGTGCTTCCAAAGTCAATCGGCATTTTAAAAGCGTTTCGTAAAGGAATTTCAAGTATTTGACAAAGTATTGAACGGATAACCCCTGCGTGTGTAATTATCACTATCGCTTCGCTCTCATTATTGGAGGAAAGGATCATTTCATTAAAAAATTCCTTCACTCGTTCATTTAAATCAATAAAGCATTCGCCACGAGGTGCTTTTTCATTTACAAAATCTGCCATCCACTTATTTAATTGCTCCTGATTTATTTCATCCCATTTTTTCATCTCCCAATCTCCAAAATTCATTTCTTTAAGGCGGTCATCGAAATGCATTTTTTGAATAGATTCATTATACATTCTAAAATGATTGGCAAGTTGTTTACATCTCTCTAATGGGCTTGAATACAAAACAGCTTTTGGAATTTTTAAGTTATTGACTATCTTATCGTGAGTAGCAAGAAATGGTCTTTGCAGTGGGATATTGCTTTGTCCACAGCAATAATCTTTACCGAGTATAGTTTCTGTATGCCGAATCAGATATACTTCCATAGGACTATAAAACTTAAATAAAATACTACTTCACAGATTTGCTGTGTGGCTCCTCCGCAATCACCCGTGTGTCCTCCTATCCATTTTTTATAGTAATGCCCTAAGTACCATCTTGCAATAAATACAGGGACGAGCAAAGCAAAAACATAGTAGTTGAAAAATAGGGCTAAGGAAATTATGCCAAAAACTGCACCTACGCATAATGAAAATGCCGATATACGTCCTGCTGCTGGTTTAGCTTTACTATCTGCATCCTCCCGCACATAATCAAGCGTGTATAATAATGTAGAAGCCGCGAAACGGCTTAGAGAATGTCCTGCAATAAGCACAAGAGGGATGAGTTTGGAATCCATATAATACAGAGAGGCAAATTTTATTGCAAGCATGGAACACAATCCAACTACCCCATACGTTCCTGTCCGGGAATCTTTCATTATTCTCAAAATATCCTGTTTAGTCCATCCACCGCCAAATCCATCGCACATATCGGCAAGCCCATCTTCGTGAAATGCTCCTGTGACAAGAATGGTACTGACCATGCTTAACAGGATAGCAATTGGATGAGGAAAAATAAAAGAGAAACTGTAATATACCAATGCTCCAATGCCTCCGACAATAATTCCTATAAGCGGGAAATATCGCGAACTTTTAGAAAGGTATTCTTCAGAATGGTCAATCCACTTTGGACATGGTATCCGTGTGAAGAACATCAATGCTGTAAAAAATATCCTGATTTCTTTTTTAAGCATTTACTGAAACATCTTCTTTGTTACTTACTCCTGCACTTTCAAAGCTCGCCATTTCATTTAAGAACTTCACAGCCGACTGGATAAAGGGATATGCTACTGCACAACCTGTTCCTTCGCCCAAACGCATATTCAAATTCATCAGAGGCTTTGCCTTTAAATACTCTAACATCAACTTATGCCCTTTTTCCTCGCTCTGATGACAAAAAATTGCATAATCAAGAACATTACTATCAATATTATTCGCTGCAAGGAAAGAAGAAGTGGCAATAAAACCGTCAACCATTATTATCATTTTCAACTCGGCTGCTTTCAGCATTGCTCCTGCCATTTGTGCGATCTCGAAACCACCGAACGCTGCAAGTTTTTTCATCGGTGTATTACAATCTTCATGAGTGGCAACTGCTTTCTGAATAACATCGGCTTTATGACTAATACTGTCATTGTCTATGCCTGTTCCCTTACCGACACATTCCTGTAAATTAATTTTTGTAAAAACGTGCATCAAAGCAGAAGCAGAAGTGGTATTTCCGATTCCCATATCGCCAAATCCTATTATGTTACAACCTGTTTTGTGGATTTCCTCCACAATCTGCCCGCCCTTTTCAATACACCTCTGAGCGTATTTGATACTCATGGCAGGTTCTTTAGTGAAGTTTTTTGTCCCTTCATCTATTTTGGAAATGATTAAATCCGGATGCGGTTCAAACTTGTGCTTTACACCTGCATCCACTACTTTTATTTTTATTCCATGTTGTTTGCAGAAAATATTTATTGCTGCTCCACCGCTTAGAAAATTAAACACCATCTGATAAGTCACTTCCTGGGGATATGCGCTAACGCCTTCTTCGACCACACCGTGGTCACCCGCAAAAACAATGATATGCGGATTCACAAGTGCAGGAGTAAGCGTATTTTGAATAAGCCCGATTTGTAAAGCGACTTCTTCCAATCTGCCTAATGATCCAAGCGGTTTGGTTTTAAAATTAATTTTGTGTTTCAGTTGCTCCTGAAGGTTATGACTGATTGGTTCAATTTTGAATGGTAACATGGGTCTAAGTATTATTTTTCCAATTTATAAAACAATAATCTTTATGTGTGTTTACGGTGTACTGCGGTATTGAAATCCTATTAGTGAATAAAGGGCAATTGACAACCAGCGTATGAAATTCTCCGTTCTCACCACAGGGGTCAATGCTTATTGATTCCAGTTCATCAACAAGTTCACTTGTAAGCATCCTTCCTAAGTATTTTTCTCCCATCACAACATTGCAGGATACAATCATACATTCAATTCCGTCATCAAGCATTTCAAACACAAGTTCTTTCCTGTTTCTTTTCCATAATGGCAAAATGGCTTTTATGCTGGCTGCATAGCAAACTTTTTCCTCCCAATCCCGATGAGCTTGCAAATCAATATCGCCAAATACAGAAGCATCAAGTTTATACTCCAGCTTTAATTTGTTCAACGTATCAATAAAAATATTTTCATAATCATTCCATGAAGCCGGAACAGCCATAAGAGGCAATTGCATTTGTTCCGCTTGCTCCAGAAGAATTTCCAATGGCAATCCATGAGAGCGGGAAACTTTTCCGTTTTTGTTCATCATATTCAACAATACACTCGGTATATACCCCTGCTGAATTACCTGCATAAGCGCAAAACAACTGTCTTTACCGCCACTCCAACTGCAAACCGTATTCATTTCAGAGGTTTTATTTTAACTGGTATTCCTGAAATCATTAAAAAAACTTCCTCCGCATTTTGGGCGATGTACTGATTCATCCAGCCCTGCAATTCGACAAACTTCCTTCCGATTTCTGTTTCAGCGTGAACACCCATACCGATTTCGTTCGTGATAAAAATAAAAATTCCTTTCAGGAGTTTTATTTTTTCAAACTCCGCCTTTGCCTGAACTAATGATTCCTCTACATTGTATTTGGTGTCCGCATAGAAATTAGTCAGCCATAATGTAACGCAATCTATCACTACAACTTTATCTGCCAGTTCGGGTTTGCTGATGTATTTTTCTTCCTCAATGCTTGTCCATCTGTTGTCTCTTTCGCTTTGGTGGCGTTCAATTCTCTTTTTAAAATCTCCGTCCCATTTCCTTGCGGTTGCCACATACACAGGATTTTCAGATAATGACAATGCTGATTTCTGAGCATAACTGCTTTTGCCTGAACGCTCCCCGCCTGTTATAAGAATTATCATCCCCTAAGAATTATTTAACAGCTAAAACAGGATATTTTCTTTGCGCCAGTTCAAACGCACCGAACATTATAGTACTATAACATATTGTGCCGAGAAAAAAACTTTTCATGTAGGGCAAAGCAAGCGTATAGCATTTAATCAAACCCTGAATGTCTTTGGTGTATAACTGCCCTGTTGTAATGTCGGTACAAGTGCCGAGCCATACTCCAAAATCGGTTATTACCCAATGCGCTATTGAAACGACAACGGATGCCAACAGCACATTCTTGATGTTTACCTTTTTTATAATCCACGCTCCGGAAAATACCATCAGGACAAACGAGCCATATACCAAATACCACCCATCGTACATAATCCCGAATTGTCCATTGTAATACAAGGTGTTTATAAGCAGGTCGCTGATAAATAGTGAAAGCAATGGAATCAGAATTGCTTTCCATCTGTTTGAAAAATATGCTCCGCCAAAAAGAGCAACTGCCCCGATGGGGGTGAAATTAATCAGCGTGCTGTATTTCAGTTCTGTTATAAAACGCATTGCGACTGCTACGACTATTAAAAGGAGCAGAATAATAAAGCGGGGATTGATTTTTGTTTTCATAGTTATTGATTTAGTTGTTATTTTTTAAAATGAATACCTGATTCCTCCGTAGATACCTCTGCCGCGAGTTGCGTATCCTCTTATTTCGGTGTACTTCGCATCAAAAATATTTTCTATCCGAACCATAGCGGTAAATCCTTTTATGATCTCATATCGTGCTGAAAAATCAAGCAAGGTATAATCTTCTACACCCATTGCATTTAACGCTCCGAAGGGTCCAAGCGCGGCATCATAATAAATATCGCTGCGCGCTCCTGCAAACCGGGCATCTATACGCAAAGCAAGTTTTTTTACAGGCATATACGTGATAGAAACATTGGCTGTATTTGGTCTGCGTACCAATCCTATGGATTCTGTTTCTTTTGTAACGAATGAGCCGTTGAAAAATAATTGAATATGATTTCCTCCTGTATGCGTAGTATCAATGCCTGAAGGATTGTACTTGATTTTCCCCTGAACAACGGAAAAGTTTCCTGACAAAATCAACTTTTCGGAAATCTTTGAAGTAAGAGAGAATTCAAAGCCATGAGCGTATTGAGTACCAAGATTTATATAGGTATCTCCTTTGTAATCGCCAAAGGAGATGGAATCAATCGCTTTTGATTTATCCCACAGGTAAACGTAGTCAACTACATTTTTTACTTCCGTGTTAAAATATGCCACTGAGTACGAAAACTGATTGTTTACTTTTTGCTTTATTCCTATTTCAAACGACTGTGATTCTTCCGGCTTCAGCGTTTTATTTCCGCGAGTTATGCCCGAACCAAAATCTTTATCGGGTGAATATAATTGGTAAAGCGATGGTGCGTTAAATCCTGTGGTATAAGAGAAATACAAGAGCGCATCTTTAGAAAGTTTCAGGGATGGATTTATTTCATAGGTAAACACATTTCCGAAAATACTGTGATTCACAAACCTTCCGCCAAGTCCAAGTGATACAGGCGATAATTTTTCATTCAGCAATATGCCGTTCAAATCAGTATGAATAAATCCATTCGAGGTTTGGGAATTTATTTTCAGAGAATCCCAATTACTTTTTGATTCATACACTCCAAACCCTGTGGAATAATAATAGGTTTGCGCGGTCATGGTTTCTTTGTAAAGATTACCACCCGCCACAACGTCAATTCCTTTTGTGCGATAGTTTAATTGTAAATCGTTGCTTGAAATATTTCCCTTGTACGATGCCGAATAATAGTTATGGTCATAAACCCCTGAACTGCTTGTTAAAGAAGAATCATCAAGGGCTTTTCTTATCATATCACTCGTCCCGCCATAATAAGAAGCAGAAAATTTATTATTGAATTTATAGGAAGCTCCATAAGTAAAAAAGTTGCGTTTAAAATCAATGATGTAATTATCATCATCCTGAAAAGCACCTTTGTCTATATCTACTTTCTGCTGTACTTTTTTATACGAAGCGTACACATCAAGTTTTTCATTTGTATATCCTATCTTTCCTATGAGGTCAAGTTTGTTAAATCCATCGCTCATATCGGGATGCTTGTAGGTATTCGGAGTTATGGCTGTGTCAACTGTGGAATTAAATCCCTTACTGCCTGTATTATACATTTCACCATTTATATAGAACCCGTTTTTGTGGGTGTAATTGAGCAAAATATTTTGAGAGAGTACAGATCCATTGTTATTGAAAGCACCTCCTTTTACTTCGGCATCGGTATGAACTCCGGGTTTTTCATTGTTCTTTTTGGTGAGAATATTAATTACCCCGCCAATCGCGGATGAACCATATAGGGTGCTGTGTGAACCGCGAACAATTTCAATACGGTCAATATTGCAGAGTGAGAGTTCCGATAAGTCAATGGAATTATCTGTTGAAGATGGGTCGGTGATTCGGATACCATCAACCATTATCACGGTTTGGTTTCCGTTTGCCCCGCGCATAAAGAGGTTGTTCAAACTACCAGGATTTTGCTGACCACCCACTACAAAAATTCCTTCCTGCATGGTTAGAAACTCCGCTAATGAATTAGCTCCCGAGTTTTTAATGTCTGCATTACTGATTACAGTTACACTGCGACCTACATCAATTAGATTTTTTTCACTGCGTGTGGCAGTAACGGTTACTGGTTTCAACTCCACTGTTTGTGAAGTGTCAACCTGTTGTGAGTAGCTTAATCGCGAAGCTACTAACACTGTAACCACAAGGATTGCTTTTGGTTTCATTGTTTTTTGGTTTTAAATGGTTAATAATGCAATAACAGTTGCTCTTTTATTGCAAACCAAAAAACAGAATAAGAAAGGAAGTGTATGGAATCCCGATTCACCGGGAGGAAAAATTCCATCTAACCTGACCTATGCTCCATTTCGCGGAAGCAATAAAGTCATCAAACAGTTAGGCAGGTTTCCTGACTTTCCCGACTTCTGACCGCCTTCCCGCATTTAAGCAGTGGCATAAATTTGTCAGAAGCGCTTCCCATAGATGGGACGAGATTACAGTTGCGCGACAGCCCGTGATTCTCACACGGTTCCCTATTATCTCCGACTTGGAATCGGAGCACCTAAATTATAGATGATTGAACAACAGAAAGAACATATAATGAGGCAAAGATAGAAAGTTTTAATAAAGCACAAATTTTCAATCTATCGGCAATTATTAATAAGAATGTAAGATATTTGCCTCATGGAAAACATAACTGAAAATATTATCGGTGGAATTTTAACAGTAGCCCCAATTACTCTCTTACTCTTAAAATTATTTGCTACTGAGTATGTAACAAATTTTACAAGAGAACTATTTAAGAGTAAAAGCAATAAAAAAGCAAATCTTATATTTAATGCTATCGTTGTTATTCTATTAATAATTGGAATCTCAATTATTGCATTCCCATATCTTACAAAAGAAAATCCACCCGACAACATAAGTCCACAAGAACAAACCGCTCCACAAAAAACAGATGGCGAAATTTTATTTGACGCTGGGAAAATTATTCATGATGAAATAAAAGAAGGCATTGAAAAAAGGAAAGAAAGAAAAGAGGATATTATAGCCAGTCGAGAAAAAAGGTTAGTCTATCAAATCGGCAATATAAAAGACAATGAAAATGGAGTATTGGATTTATATAAAAAATTAAAAAATATTCCCAATATTAATCTTGCAAGAATTTTTGTATTTGAAATATCAAGAAACAAATACTTTATGTATCAAAATGATGAATATTCGGAACAGCAAATTAATGATTCTCTCGAAAATTTTAAATCAACAATAGGTAGTATAGAACCTGCAATTGGCATTATTGACCTTATGAAATACTGCAAGGCGAATGAAAACATTAATGACACGAAAGAACTTAAATTCCGAAGAGAAAAAATTAAAATTCCTTGTTGTAACTGCGCTAAATAATGCGCTCAAAAATATCGCCATTAAAAAAATCAACCTGACTTTAATTCGTACAACCACTTTAGTGCCTGCTTTTCATTGCTGAACATTTTTACTGAAGACCTAAGTTTGGAGAATTGTATTGCGAAATTTACCAGCAAACGGACAAATCCCTTGTTTGAAACCACAGCTGTAGCTACTCTCGTTTTATTCATGATCTCGTGGTGGGCATATTTTTGAGCGTCTGGAGTAACTGTAAAAAAAGCCCGTGCATCACAAAGCACGAACTCTTTCTTTCCGTTCAAGAGTGCTTGATTCTCCTCTGTTGATTTTTTGATGGCGGGCATATCCACTACAGCTCCCTCAATATATTTTATGTGCAGGATATTATTTTCATCCACCCATTTTTCGTTGATGTTGGTTCGGAGTTTTTTCATTAAGCAATCATAATTCCCTGCGCTCAACAAAATATCTCCGTTAAAAAAATGATAAAGCCGATTACTATCAGAGCAATTATGATCGTCAATACATAATCCCAAGTTTCCATTTTATACCTGTCTTCTCTGCCCGGTTTTTTTTCTGAAATTTTTCTCATGCTTTAGAATTCGTGGAACAAAAGTAACTTACTTACCGTTTTATCACGCAATTTTTCTTCGTTTGCTTATCAGAACATCCCAAAAGTAGTTACCTCATAACTACTTGAATACCTAATTCCTGGTATTTTATTTAGAATTATTCTAAATACCTACTTTGCGGTATTGTGCAGAAGTTTTTCTCTCTGTTTATTTGCATCGTGAATTTTCAGAAAAAAGAATTACAATTTTTAAAAAATGTACAATAGAAAAACTCTATCACCTGTAATTTTCATAGAGAGGAATCTCTTTCTCTCTCATCACTTTTCGGATTAGAAACCAATGAAACTGCGTAAGCAAATAAACAACCTCAGACAAAACGCTGGGGTTGTTTTGCTTTATGTCCGAAACATGGGATTGAATCTAATGTTTCTTGGATTAAATCTAAAACTCTTTGGATTGAATATGATATTCAATTTTCAGAAATAATTTAAGCTAATCAAATAAATAATAGCATGGCAACAGTAAATATCAGCCGCAATCCCGAACAACTCTTGAATCTTTCGGAAAATATTATAAAGAAACACAAGAAAGACGGAGGCAAGAGCGCACTTACAGGAATGAATATGAGCGATATGGAAAAGATTACAATCGAAACCCGCAAAAAATACGATGAAGCAATTGAACTACGGAAAAGAAGTGAAAAACTTACCGAAGAAGTTCAAAAACTTCTCGGTATTCATAAAAAGCAGAAAACCACCCAGCCCGGTCACATACTTTATTACTGTACACAGGTGCGCGATATTCTGAAGGGAATTTTCAGAGCCACCTTGAAAAAACTTTGCGACTGGGGATTTATCGTGAACGATGGAGGAGGGAATAACAAACCTCAGAACCCATAAAAAAATAACACCCCTAAAATCAAATAAACATCAAAAACAAAACAACAACAATGAAAAAATCAATACTATTACTCGCTTGTGTTTCTTTCGTGTATACAAGCAACGCTCAAGTTATTATCGACACCGTTTCAATCGGTACAGGTTATGCAAACCAAAAATGGTACAGCCTGCAAAATGACGAACAAGGAAGTGCGCCAAAAAATAATTGGGACATTGCTTTTGACGCAGGAGGACAGGGTGCATCCATTCACATAAACTCTGTAACCGGAACAAAACTTTGGCTTTATCCGGGTGCAGATACTTCAGGATGGGCAACGCTCGACACAGCCGGATTGTCAACATGGATTGCACGTTATAATTCTGATACATCATGGAGCGTAGGAGCATTTAATCAGCCCCTTTCTTCCAATCCTTATGATTTGGGATGGGGCATTTACAGTACCATCACGCATTATGTAACTGGCGATTCTTTATATGTGATAAAACTTGCCAGCGGTACATATAAAAAGATTTGGATTAAACTCTTGGCAAACGGAGTTTATACATTCCGTTATGCAAATCTTAGCGGCACTTCTGATACCACTGCCCAGCTTACAAAATCGCTATACACGGGCAAAAATTTCGCCTACTATTCTTTGCAAAACAATCTTGCACTTGACCGCGAACCACTTTCAGCAAATTGGGATTTGCTTTTTACCCAATATACTGCCTTCATTCCTTCTCCTTATACTGTATCGGGCATTTTACATAATGCAGGGGTAACCACCGCACATATTGAGCCGATTGCTAACCCAAATACCTATTCAAATTGGTCGGGACAAACTTATAACACCGCCATTAACGAAATCGGTTACGACTGGAAGACATTTACTACCTCCTATGTAATTGATGACTCGCTTGTTTATTTTATAAAAACAAAAACAGGAGATGTTTGGAAAGTGATTCCCACAGGATTTGGAGGAAGTTCAACGGGTAATTATATTTTCTCTAAAGAAAAAGTTAGTTCTGTTGGAATTGCGAATGTAAATGGAAATTCATTGGGAACACTTGTACTATATCCCAATCCGGCAAGCGGAGAAAACACAACTGTAATCTACAGTTTTGAAAGTTCTGTTTCTTCTGCTATTATCAAAATTTATGATTTATCAGGAAAATCTGTTTATTCCGAAAATCTAAGAGCAAATACCGGGCTGAATACTTATAAGTTGAATACATCCATGTTTAATGCAGGAATGTATTTCGTAACTGTTGAATGTGACGGAAACAAGCTACAACAAAAATTAATTGTAAAATAATTTTAAAATGAAATATCTTTTTCAATGGATAAAAATATTCTTGTGTGCTTTGCTCATGCAGAGCACACATTTTCTTTTTTCTCAAACTAAAACGGGAGTATTGGTGATGGCTCATGGCGGAAGCCCCACATGGGAAGCATCTGTAAAAAATGCGGTGAATCCAGTCAAACAAAAATATCTCACCGAAATTGCTTTCGGAATGGCAGACCCAATGACCATGCAGGAAGGAATTAATAACCTTGAAAAGCAAGGAGTAAATACAATTGTTGTGGTTCCGCTTTTTATTTCTTCACATAGCCCGATTTTTCGTCAGGCGGAATATTTGCTTGGCTTACGGAAAGAACTTGCCGATGAACCGATAATAATGAGCCACGGTGCGCCCTCCAATACAGGTTCATTTTCAAACGACCATTCGCACGGAAGTTCAAGTTCAGGTTATTCAGGTGAAACGGAAGCGCAAACAACGCTTGATCCTGTTGTTACTAAATCCCAAATTATACTCGTAAAGCCTTTGGATGCGGATTCGCTGGTTGCGGCTATTCTGTATGAAAGAATACAGGAATTCAGCAAAGACCCCCAAAAAGAAACAATTATCCTCGTTGCTCATGGACCCGACAGCGATTCAGACAACAAGGGATGGCTGAAAAATCTCGATAGCTTGGCAAAGCAGGTTGAGCGGAGGCAAATGCTTTTGAAAAAAGATTCATTTCAAAATATTTTTACGGCAACTGTTCGGGACGATGCAAATAAAAATGTATATAACGAAGCCAAAGAACAATTACGCCTTAAAGTGCAAACAGCAGGAAAAGGGACTACCGTTATTGTTGTTCCTGTTGTACTGGCAACCGGAGGAATTGAAAAAGGAATTCAGTTGCGTTTGGAAGGATTAAATTATGTGTGGGTGAACAAGGCGTTACTTCCTCATGAGAATATTACAAAGTTTATTGAAAATGCAGTAATGACCCAAATAAAATAGAGCGTATGAACGATTTTTTCCCAACTATAAAAATGCTTCATCTCTTTTTTGCATCCTGCTGGCTGGGAGAAGTGATGGTTATCAATTTTATCATGACCCCTGCATTAGGGAAATACAACAAAGAGGGTAAAAGCGAAATGCTTGTAACTATTTTTCCAAAGTTATTCCGGATGGCTTCCATTCTTTCCGCTATAACAATAATAACAGGAACTTCACTTTTATGGTTCTATACGAAGTTTAATTTTGAAATCTTAATGCAAGGGCATTGGAGGATTATTCTGATTGGAGGCACACTTGGGCTTTTGCTAACACTTTTTCATTTTTTTCTTGAAGCGAGAGTTACAAATCTTCTTGCGCCAAATGAGAAAAATTACAATTATGAAAACCACGCATTAGTGTACGGCAGGTTGAAAATAATACCACGCATCGGATTAGTTGTAATTACAACTATATTTTTTCTGATGATGTTTGCCGAATACGGAATATAACTTAAAAATATTTGTTATGTCAGGATGCTGTAAAGATACGAACGAAGTAAAAAAAGATAATAACCCCCATAAAAGCAACTTCGTGAAATTTTTAGTTTATATGCTAACTGTTTTACGAAAAACATTCACTAAACACTAATCACTATGAAAACAAAATTATTTTTTGTGGTTCTTGTGCAGATTGCTCTGATGGGGTATTCCACATTTTCATCTGCACAGGATGGTTACTTTACAACCTATGGACATCACATTTACAAAGGAGAATTGGAAGTGTGTTTTATGCTCGACCATACATCGCCATCCTCATTTAAAAGAAATCTCGGACAACGAAATTATCTATCTCAAATGCCCGAATTGGAATACCATCCTACCAAGCAGCTCGCTTTGGAATTTATGCCCGAAGCATTTCAAGAATTTGAAACAGGCATTTCAAAGTTTACAGGATTCCGTTTTGAAGCAAGGTATCGCCTTTTCAAAAATGAAGTCCCTCTCAATCCAACTATTTATTTTGAGTATGAAGATTTAGATCCCGAAACACGTTTTAAGATGGAAACAAGCGGGTGGATAATTCCTCCCTACGAAGAAAATGACGCAGAACCTGCGCGCGAAAAAATTCTTGAGAACCGCATTATTCTTTCACAGGATATAAAAAACTGGAACATTGCGCTTAACTGGATTAATGAAATAGATACACGAAATGGTTTTACCGCCTTTGGCTATGCAATGGGGCTTCAATATCAGATTGCCAATGATGATGAAATTTCAGAAATCTATATCTGCCCCATGCACCCCGAAGAAAAATCTGCTAAGTCAGGGAATTGTTCTAAATGCGGAATGGCATTAATTGGGAAGGGCGAAAATAAATTTTTAACTCCTGCCACACTTTCTTTTGAATTTATCGGAACACTTGGCGATACAAAACAAATGGGAATTATTCCATTCAGGCAGGAACATTATTTCCAGCCGAGCATAATGCTGCACATGCCCAAAGGAAATATGCTATGCTTTGGATTTGCTCTTGGATTAACTGACGCCAGCGATGATATATTACGATTAATGTGGATGAAAGAATTTTAAAATAAATATTAAAATGTTCACTAAAAATTCCATTCTTAAAAATATTGTAAGCGAAGAACCAAAAGCGTTATCTGTTCTTGAACGGCTTCATCTTTCCACTATGCTGGATAAAAAAATAGATGATGTGGGAAAAGAAAGCGGGTTTGATGCGGATTTTCTTTTAACCGCTATAAAAGTATTTACTGCCGATGAAATTTCTGTCTATAAAGAATTTTCAAACTATCCCCTGCATTTCATTCTCAGGTATCTTCAAAGAACACATTCTTACTACATTACTAAAAAACTGCCTGAAATAGAACAATCATTGAATCATTTATTCATCCATTTCAAAGACACACATCCCCTGTTGATCATTCTCAGCAATTTTTTTCTTATTTATCAGGATGATTTAATTTGCCATATAGAAAATGAAGAAATGAAACTATTTCCGTATATCCATAAATTATTATCCGTTCAGGAAAAAAAATGCAGTTACAGGGAAATGCTCCATATCACAAATGGATATTCTCTCAATATCTTCACAAAAGAGCATACCGATGTAGAATCTGATTTGAAGGAAATCAGAAATCTGATATTACAACACTCGCCAACTTATCCCACGCCTTTTCCTTACAGGGTTTTTCTCACCCAGTTACAGGCATTTGAAGAAGATTTGCACATGCACCACATAATAGAGGAAGAAATTTTAGTGCCGAGAGCAAAAATAATAGAGAAGGAACTTATTGAAAAAAGAAATTTGAGACAAGAATTACTGCAACAAACAATATGTTACTCTTAAAAACAACTAAAGAATAATAAATAAAGATATGGGTTGGGGTTTCGGGTTTTTTTCATGACAAGTATCGGTTAGATAAATTAACCTATGAAATTCCAACCCGCCATTTTAAAAAAACGACTTTGCAAAATGTGTAATCACAAAACACTTCATCATAACCAACATGGTTATATAATAAAATGCAGCAGGTGCAAGCATATTCAAATCGGTTTTGGCTCATTTGCAGTTACGCAAACCATGAATGATTTTTTTGAATTCAGGCAAATGATTTATGAAAACCATACGTCAGCAAAGTTTTCCCACGAACTTATTCCCGAACAAAAGAGCATTCAACTGTCCACTCCTCTGCGAAATATGTTTTGGGTATTCAGCTTGAATGAACTCCATCATTTTACGGATTTATTAGAAAAGGCAAGTATCTCACTTGAAATAGAACAAATTCTTACAACCACAATCAATGAAAACTAAAATAATCATTTCGACTTTTTTATTTCTTTGCTTTTTTCTCTCCTCAAAAAGTCAAACTATAAGTGTGTTTGCAAAAGACGACAAGCAAGCCCTTATCGGAGCAAGTATCGCTTATAAAGTAGTTGGAGATACAAACGCCAAACCACAGGGCATAAGCACGGACAAAGGCGGGAAAGCAGTTCTTCCCTGCAATAGCACATCACAAAAATTTGCCATTACTGTATTCTTTATCGGTTATGAAACCATAAGCGATACCGTTGGATGTGCCGATTACAAATATTTTCTTCGCTCAATTTCCAAAGAATTAAATGAAGTAGTTGTTACGGCTCAGTATCAGGAAGGAAGTCCTGATAAATCGGTTTATAAAGTAAAAGTCATTGACAGCAAAGAAATAGAACAGCGCGGAGCAACCAACCTAAAAGATTTATTACAACAGGAGTTGAACATTCGTCTGACACAAGATAATGTTCTCGGAACAGGAATGACTTTAGGTGGAGTTTCGGGGGAGAACGTAAAAATTCTCATTGACGGAGTTCCTGTTACAGGCAGAACGGGTGGAAATATTGATTTATCCCAACTCAATTTGAGCAATGTGGAAAGAATAGAAATTGTGGAAGGACCGCTTTCTGTCAGTTACGGCACTAATGCGTTGGGAGGTGCAATAAATATAATCACAAAGAAAACACAATATGAAAGAATCGAAGTCGGACTTGATACTTACTATGAAACAGTCGGGCAATATAATACCGATATAAAAGCCGGATACAAGTTTGGAACAAACACCATTCAGCTAACAGCAGGAAGAAATTATTTTGACGGATGGAGCAGAACGGATGATCTTATAAAGTTCCCTAAAGTACAACCGGCTGATACAACCCGTTATCAGGACTGGAAGCCACGTGAGCAATATCAGAGCGGATTGCATTATCATAAGAATTTTAAAACACTTCAATTGCATCTTGTCTCAAACTATTTTCAGGAACAAATCACCAACAAAGGAATGCCCCGCGAGCCCTACAATGAAACTGCCTTTGATGATTATTACAATACATTCCGCTTTGACAATACCGCTTCTTTGTCCGGTAAAATCTCCAAAACAAAAAACATAAATTTTCAACTCGCATATAACGATTACAAACGAATCAAGAATACATATTACAAGGATTTAACTACTCTTGAAGAAAACCTTACCACCAGTTCAAGCGATCAGGACACAACCAAGTTTAAATTAATTAATGTAAGGGGAACTTACAGCACTTCCAATGATTCCGCAAAAATTAATTACGAAATCGGTTACGACATAAATATTGATAACAGTTACGGGCTTCGCATCAAAGAGAAAGAGCAGCAGATTGGCGATTATGCAATTTTCGCAAGCACGGAATACAGTCCTATAAAAATTGTTACGGATAAAAAGTTTAGAATGTTTACCATTCGCCCTGGACTTCGCTATGCGTATAATACTTCCTATTCGTCTCCCATAGTTCCTTCTCTGAATTTAATATTCCGTCCTAAAGAAAAAATTGCAATCCGTGCTTCCTATGCAAGGGGATTCCGTGCCCCCGGCTTAAAAGAACTCTATTTTGAGTTTGTGGACATAAACCATAACATCTTCGGAAATCCCGATTTGAAAGCGGAAACCTCCAACAATTATCAAACTTCCGTTTCATTAAGCGGTTCATCTGGCAGAAAATTTTGGCGGATTGAACCTTCATTTTTTTACAATGACATTAATAACCTTATTACGCTTGCTTACATGAGCGGAGGAAACAAATATTCCTACATCAATATCGGAGAATACAATACTTATGGGGGGCAATTCAATACTGAATTTGGAGAACAGGAGTTAATGCTCTCGTTCGGTGGTGCGCTGTACTGGACGCATTCTGAAATGACCGAAGATGACGGACACACAGACCATGTTCATACCAATGTGGCGCATGATTATACCCCTGAACTACGCGGAGCGGTAAAATATCAGATCATAAAAACAAAAACCCAGTTTGCGCTTTTCTATAAATATTCAGGCAAAGTATTGGGCTATCATTATGATGAGGATGGTGAATTGCAACAGCATTGGATGGATGATTATCATACGTTTGATTTAACCATCAATCAACCCCTTTTCAAGAAAAGAGCCGTGCTTGCCGTTGGAGCAAAAAATTTATTGAATGTTCGTTATATCGGAATATTCAATATGGAACACACAAGCCACACAGGTCCGCACAGCGCACACTCCATTTCAATGCCTGTAAACTGGGGAAGAACCTTTTTTATTAATCTGAAAATAAATCTCAGCAAACGAATGAAATAATATGTCTATAAAAATAAAAATCTGCTCAACTCTTTTTCTCTTCGGCACAATCCTTTTTTATTCTTGTAAAAAAGAAGAACTTCCCGTTCCGAAGCACGACCCCGGAAATGTCATCACTTCAACGGTGAATATGAACATTGATTATCGCTATCAGATATTTTATGATCTAGAAACCAATACAGCCGTCAGCCAAAACCTGAAAACAACGTGGGATTTGGGTTTTGAAACTTCTGAAAGCGGGTACAGGGTAATTCTAAATTCAGCAAAAGCCATGTATGTTTATAACACAAACAGCACGGATTTTAATTCTGTAACCGACACAAGCGGATTGAGTGCCGGAAAAAAAATGGAATCGCCAGCAGGTAATATGGATTCAACGGCAATAGGAGATTGGCAAACTGCTTCCAATGTTTATATTATTGACAGGGGATATAACGAAACGGGCGTTCATCAGGGATTCAGGAAAATTATTTTTCAAAGCGTAGATGGACAAAAATACTCCGTGCATTTTGCTCAACTAAGCGGGATTGGAGACACCACATTAGAAATCTATAAGAACAGCACATACAATTTTACTTTTCTTTCGTTCAGCACCAATGCAACTGTAATCATTGAACCGCCAAAGGCGGATTGGGATATTGTTTTCACGCAATATCTTGAAGCGATTCCTTCTCCCTATCTTGTGGTTGGGGCATTGCTCAATAGATACAACACTTCTGCAAAAATGGATTCCATGACCGCATTCCATAATATCACTTATGAACTTGCAGAATTACAAGTCCTCAGTTCAAACATTAATTCTATCGGATATGGTTGGAAGGAATATAATTTTTCAAATTCAAGCTACATCGTATTCCCGCAGATGTGTTATATCATAAAAGATAGCAAGGGAATTTATTACAAACTTCACTTTATTGACTTTTACAATATATCCGGCAATAAAGGGAATCCGAAGTGGGAATATCAAAAATTGTAGTACCAATGTTGTAATGTAATATTAGGATATGTGTTGGCAAAACATTTTGTTTTAAGCCGAAAACCGTTTTATGCTTAAAACAAAATTTAATTTTGAAAGATATTGTTTATTACTTGATGAAACCGAACAGCAACTCAGTTTCATTAACATTGAGGAAGAAAATATATTAAAACGCTCTGAGGGGTCAATTACCATTTGTCTAAAAGCATTTGAAAAAATAAAAAAACTTGTTTTAAAATCAGAATTCAGAAATCAAGCTGAAGAAATATATTTTTTCAAGGAAATAAAGCCTCTTTTAATATCCAAATTGATTTTCAATATAAGCATTTACAACATCGAATCACGTAAGCCACAAGGGAGTGATAAAGTCCAGGGCAGGTATTTTTTAAATGAGTTGGATAAATTAAAACGTTATTTCGATAATAATCTTGAGTTTTATAAATATTATCGCACAGGGAGTAATTATCTTGACCATAAATATTTCCTGAGAGGGAACCATGATATACGGCTGACGCTTGACACATTTTTTTTTGAAACAGATGCCAAATTCAATACAAGCCATGATTATAAAGTTTCAAAAATATTGGCGAATGATCTATTAGAAGTATACCTGAAAGATAAATTAGCGTCCATTGAAAGAAAAGAGCCAAAACAAAAATCCCAAGATTTTCCCAGAATAAAACTAAACTGGACTCATTCCAAAACCGCATTAATAGAGCTTATTTATGCTCTGCACACCCAAGCTGTATTTGACAATGGTAAGCCGGAAATCAAAGATATTGCTTCCTATTTTGAAGCGATATTTACTGTTGACTTAGGCGATTATTACCGCACCTATCTTGAATTACGTATGCGGAAAACTGCAAAAACAAAATTTATTGATACTATCAGGGATGCGCTTCATAAACGCATGGATGAACTGGAAGAAAAATAATACATTAGCATCATGGCAAAAATCAAATCATTTCCTGAATTTCTAATCGGATTAGAAGTAGCAAAAGACGAACACAAAAAACGTTTTAAATACTTATTAGAATATGATTCATCAAAAGCACCACAAAATCTTTATGCGGTGGAAATTTCGTTTGAAGAAGGTGATACTTTATTAGAACATATAAGTTTAAAGAAGTTCACAAGCACAAATAATCGCTATGTAAAACACCCCGAACAAACCCACATCCCGATAAAAGCACACTACCATGTTTATCCTCCAAATTCTACATCCAAAGAGCTTTATGCTGTCAATCTCATTGACGGCACAGCGCATCACAGGGCAAACAGAGGATATGTTGTACCAAGTAAAGAAGCTGATGAATTAAGAGGCATGGGTGTGAATCTTAAACCGGGTAATGTCCTTGAATCAATTGAAGTCCTTTGTGCAAAAGACACACAGATTATTTTAGAATCAGTCCAAAACCCTAAAGTTTCTGTGTTTTTGATATTCGAAGAGTAATTATTTCACCCAACTTGGGTGCGTCTTTGGGAATAATCTGATTTATACTACCGAGTTTTGTGTCAATCAAACACAAAACCTATGCCCGCACATCCCGAGAAAAGAGCAGAATATAAAATCATTAAAATTAAACGCTACAAGTTAAGAGAACTTGCCAATATCTACGAAGTGAACAGAAAAACATTTCGCGGATGGCTTAATAGATTTAAGGATGAATTGGGAACGCGTGAAGGTCACTACTATTCCATTTCACAAGTGAAACTCATCTTTTCAAAACTGGATCTTCCTTCTGCTGCAAAAGTGTACATCGATTGATATAGCAAAACTTCTTTCAGTAAAAGTCCTGACTATAAATGTCGGGACTTTTTGTTTTTACCTCCCTTCAAATTGAATCAAATTGGTTCGAATCGAATCAAAGTGAACCCAACGTACCCGAATCGAAACAAATCGGGGCGATGCCATTTTCCACCGCAACATCTTTGAGCCGTGAAATCAACTTTCTCATCCTAAAATCGAAAATTTAAAATACAATGAATACAAAAAAACATAAATCAAAAATGCGTGTGCATCCGGCATCAATCAGATTGATCACCGATGCAACTTGGGATTTCGCTCACACAATTCTGTGGGGCAATCATCCTTTCAGCAAAGCGGAGATCGAACTCTGCAAAATCTACATCAAGGAATATTACGAAGAAATTCCTGCGGAAGAATTCACCGCCACAGCGCATAAACATTTCACAGGCTACTGTGAAAGGGTTCTGCTGGCAAAAGAATATGTAAGCAGATTTTCACACCGATATATTCCGCATCCATGCATTTGGTTAAACAAATTAAACCCGAAAGGATTTGCAGGGACAAAAGCGTGGTATCTCAAAAATCTTGAGCGAAGAAAAGAGATTTCTGTCTGCGAGAGCTGCGGAGAATCCTTTTCTCTCAATCCAATCTTAAATCATTTTCATTTCACAATATAACATCAAATCACTATGGAAAAAACAGAAAACAAAAATCAGGGAGTTCCGCTCAAGCCCTACACGCTGAAAGAACTCGCAAGAATCTACGGAGTATCCACCAAAACAATGCACCGATGGATGGAACCATTCGAAAAGGAACTGGGAATAAAACGCGGGAGGTATTATACCATTCCGCAGGTGAAAATGTTCTTTGACAACCTGAGTTTGCCCTCGATTTACAACGAAATATAGATGCCAACATTTTACGATACAGGAATTGTTTTCACGATGCGTAACGATGCGTTCCGATTGGAGACATACACCCAAAATACGGGGTTTTCTTTGTGTCGTAAATAAAAAAAATCTGAAAATGGAAGCACCAAAACATACTACGACCAGCGATAGCAGCACAAACATCTTTTTGACGGGGGCAGTACTCTTTGCCAACCTTGACTCTTCAGGGTTAGCCGAGTACGCCCTCAAAGCTGCTATCGGTGGTTTTATTTGGATGACACTGAAACTCGCCAGCGACTTCATCAGCGAAAAAATTAAAAACCGCAAACAGAAATGAATCTCAGGAAAATACTTTTCGGAGGAGTGATCGGAGGCGGGCTGATTGCCGGAGCCACCTACCTGTTTCGCCTGAAGCGGACGAGTGCGGAACTTGAATCCATCGCAACGGTGAATGTTCACAAACTGGATTTAAAAGGGCTGGTTCTCCGCGTGGATGTGCAGTTAAAGAACCCCACCAAGACCAAGCTGAAAATAAAATTTCCGTTCGTGAAACTGATTTACAAAGACGCAACGATTGGAAGCTCGCAGGTGCTGGACAAGGACATAGAGATTCCTTCCTACGGAGAAGCGGTTGCAGAAAAAATAATGATTTCAATTCCATTAAAGGGAATCTTCTCGCTGAGCGCGGGGTTGATTAAATCCCTTTCTACCGGAGAATCGGTGAAGCTGAATTCAAAAACAATCAGCACGATTGATTTGGGATGGAAAAAACTGCCTTACGAAAAAACGGAAGAGCTAACACTCAAAAAATAAAATGGAAGCAAGAGTAAAACGAAATATCAAAAGCGGTGAGCAGTACGATCCCCTCTTTCCTGTCGCCAACCTTACGGATGAGATGGTGAAAAAGGGAGCGGGTGTTTCCGACACGGTGAAGTTCATTCCGAAAGTGGTAAGTGACACTCTCCCTCAGACAGAAAAAATTGCAGAGATGCTTCGTGGATCGACAATCGGAGAAACCTGCAAAAATATTTGGCATTTTGTTTATGACCACGTCAATTACCACAAAGACGATGAAGGTCTTGAGCAGATTCGCTCTCCTGCCCGAACATGGCATGACCGCTTCCGGGGCGTGGACTGCGACTGCTACACGGTACTAATCAGCAGTATTCTGACGAATCTGAAAATACCGCACCGCCTTCGCATCGCAAGATACAAGCAGGATTACTTCCAGCACATCTACCCGATAGTTCCGAGAGCGAGCGGAAAATACATCACGATTGACTGCGTGGTGGATCATTTCAACTACGAAGAACCATACACAGAAATAAAAGACACAACAATGGATTTACAATACTTAAGCGGACTCGATGAAAAACCAACTACTGCCGATGTGCAGGATTTGTTCGGTGAAGAAGAGATAGGAAAGCTCTTCAAAAAGAAATCCGGAACACCCAAAGCAAATGCAGGAAAAAAGAAAGGCTGACTTAAACAGTTCATTAAAAAAGCTGTTCACATTACCAACCGCATAAATCCTGCGACAGTACTGCTCCGCAACGGAGTTCTCGCTTCCATGAAACTCAACATTATGAAGGTTGCCCAGCGACTCAAGTGGGCATACCTCAGTGATGCCGAAGCCACCAAGCGCGGAGTGGATATGGGTAAACTCCAAAAACTAAGACAGGTAAAAGACAAACTGGAGAAGATTTTCTTCGGTGCAGGAGGAAAACCTGAAAACCTCAGGAAAGCGATTCTCACAGGCAAGGGGAATAAGAACAAAGAAGTGAGCGGACTTGGACACGGTTATGCTGAAACCGATCTCGGTGAAATGAACGAATACACTCCCCTGTCCCAGCTTCTTGGAGAAGAAATTTTCGGCTCTGAAAATGAAGAATCGCTTGGAGAACTCGGAGAACCCGTTACAGCAGCTTCCATTACTGCTGCATCCGGAGCGTTAGCAGCTATCGGAGCATTGCTAAAAAACATCGGAAATATTTTCCCAAAAAAAGAAAAATCGTCAGAGGACTTTGAAACCACCGGGAAGGAAGGAGATGTAAAAAATCTTCCTGCGGAAATTGAGAAAAACAAAGAAGAAATGTCCAAAATGGATATTCCCTCTGAAAAAATAGATTCCACTTCAAGCGAAACATCCAAAACTGATAATTCAGCAGGAGACGGCGGCAGCGATGACTCAAAAAAAGAAGGTTTTTGGGACAAGAATAAAAAATGGCTGAAGCCAACCCTCTGGGGAGCGGGAGGACTCAGTGCGCTGCTGCTCGGATTTAAAATGTTTGGTGGAAAGAAAGAAGAAACTCCGCCCGTGCAGAAAAATTTGTCAGGGACAAAAGAGAAAAAGAAAAATAAATCCCACAAACCATTGACTGAAAAAGCACTGATATGAAAAACAATAAATCAAAACAAACAATTTAAAAACCATACACAATGAGCAAAAATTCTTACGAACAGGAAGCAGAAAAAAAATCCCTTCTCGGTGAAATCACCGCAGACCTGGAGACAAAGGGGGATATGAAAAATTCTGCGATTGAAACCGTGAAAGATGTCGTGATAGGCGTGGTGGCGGGAGGTGTGGCAGGTTCCGCCATCGGTCGCGCATCGCTGCTTATCGGAGCCGCGGTTACAGGACTGGGTCACTATTACAAAAGCCGTCTCGCTTCGGTATTCGGAGTGGGGATGATGGCAGCGAATGGCTTTCAGCAATCGGGTGAGCAGATGAAAGGAACACCCAAAGACGGAATTGAAGGCGTGCTGGACGGAGTGAAAGAACGTGTGATGAATTTCAAAGACACATTCACTCAAAAAATTTACCTCGACAAAATCATGAAACCCAAAGAGGAAAAGAAAGCGGATGAATCCACCAAAGGCGTGGGAGAAGTTCAATACTTCACCTATCCCGAAAAAAAGGAACTGGAAGGAGCCACCGAAAAAGAACTTGACCTGACCGCGCTTGACCGTATTGAAAAGCAGGTTGCGGAAAACGGAGCGCAGTTCCAGAAACAAATGTCAGGAGATGAAGAAGTGGGTGAGATTGAACAGGAGATGAGTGAGATTGACCCGGCAGAAAAGAACTTTTAAAATCAATTCAAACAATTAATAATAACAACTAAAACCCAAAAACCATGTTAGGACAATTAGAAGCAACAGAAGAGTACAACAATGCGGGAGCGTTGATTGGACTGGACGGAGACAACGAAGAACTGATGGGAGAAGTTCTCGGTGCGCTCAAAAAAATGAACCCCCTGAAGAGGGCGCGGGTGATTAATAAACTCACCGCTCCTCCTGCTGCAAGCAGAGGGTCGAGAGCAGAAATGGAAAAACATTTTTCCGAACTCCCCCAGCACATTCAGGAAGGACTGCGAAAGGGCGAACTGCGCCTTGCGGACACGGTGATTTATTCCATCAAGCAGGTTTCTTCCAAAACGATCAAAATCTTTGAAACGCAGGATGACAAAGAAATCGGTCTAAGGAATATCTCCAACGCAAAACTTCCGAAGAATCAGGCGCTCCTAGTGAGCGGAATCATCCTGCTGACCGGTTTGCCGGGGGATGGAGAACTTACCAAAGACAGAATAATGGCAACCAATTTCTTTGGAATAGAGCAATACCCCTCTGTTGCCAGCGGAGAAATCAGCCTGAAGGCGAACAAAAAACAGATTGTTCCCGAAACCAGCAACAACGTGTTCAAGACCTTCAACAACCACTTGGTTCCTGCGGGATATTACAAACTCGCCAATCCGCGCCTCATTCACGATGACATCTTGATTGAGATGACCATTGAACTGGGGACGATGCTCAATCTTCCACCTACTCTTCAACTGTTCGCAGGGTTACACGGAACGATTACCACTCCGTAAGGGAAGTCGGCAGTACGCAGTTGGCAGTAAGCAAGAAATTGCAAACTGCCGACTGCAAATTGCCAATCAAAAAAAACAAAAGCCAATTAATAACTGAAACGATGATAAAAACAATCTACAAACGGTTTGACCTGAAGGTGACGGAAGCGGCTAAAACCGTTTCCCAATCTTTTGAACTCGACAAGAACATTGTTGCGGTGAAAGGATTGTATATCACTTCCGACAGGCGCGACATTCTTTATTTCCGTGGTTCACAGCGGATTGAAATCAACAAGGACGAATTGTTTCCAGAAAACTACCTGAGCGAACTTTTGATGTCGGGATTGAATGTTCCTGTCAATCTGCGATACTATGACTTGGGAAATGTCGACCCCGGGAACAAAATAGTGAAGATGGATTTTGCCGACAGCAATTCGAGTGTTCCATTCGCCCCCTACACGGTTTCTCTCTTTTTGAAATGCGATAAAGACGATTCCAAATGAAGAAGCAACGCTGCATAGTTAAAATCATACCCATTTCCCGAAAGGGAGAGGTTAAACACTTTCAGGTGAGAATTCCTGAAAATGCAAAGGTCATTACAGGGATTGAAACTGCGGTGAGGATGAAAGGGCTTGTTGCCCTTCCAATCAATTCTTTTGCTGTTGTGGACATCGAACCCGAATTGGTAAGTGATCTGTCTCCAAACCCAATCGGTTCGGGCTTTGCAATTCCTGTCATGCGGTCATTTGTCGGTGAACTGAAACTGCAAAGCTGTGAGGAAGCGAATGTTTTTTACGCTACCGATATCACAGACCCTTCAGCACCTGAGAACCTTGACAGAATTCCGACCCCATCCGCAATCATAGAAAATGTATGGACGCACGGATACAAGCGGGAATTGGAAGAAGTATTGGTGGACGGAAACACCACCGTGCTTGCAGGGCTTTACAGGGACAAACTCGGAGCAATGCAGAATCATGATACCGCTTACGATGTATTTCTCTACGTGTGGTACAAACTTGAAAACCCAAAAAGATGACCATCAATCTTGCACTCGAATACATCCCAAGAAGAATGGAAGAACTGGGCTATGGAAACGCATATTACCTGCGCTTCCGGCACTATGTTCTACAGGCAGGTGAATCTTTGGAGGTTCCCGCCTTCAACCAGTTCTTCATCCTCGTGGACGAGGCAAGCAATGTGAGCGTGAATTCAGAGTTCGGGATTTTTGATTTGAGCTTGATAAGCGCAAACGAAATGCTCTACGAGCATCAGGGACAGATAACAATTAAAAACAACGCTTCGTGCATCAATCACTTACGATTCATTCAGGTGATCCCGAAGCATAAAACCATAAGCCATGCAAAACAACATTAATACAAAAAAATATTCTCCCTTCAACTTAGCGCAGTTTAAAATGTGGCTTCAGGATATGAAGGAGAAAGGAGAAACAAAATTCTTTGAAGTGTATGTGAACGATTTTAAAGTCGTTCCGAAAACGGATAACCCCGATGATTTTGAGAACCACGAGCAGTACGTGGACGATGAAACTACCAAGCTGCGGGTGCTTGTTTACAACACAAAGGATTCAAACCGCTACAAGCAGCATCTTTTCGTCCTGAAAGAACCCGCTCCGCAAACCAATACACTGAGCGGTGTAGAAGTGGACAAGAAAATTGAAGATGAAGTCAACAAGGGATTGAAAGCGGTGGAAGATCGCATTGCCTGCGAGCAGGTTAAAAAAGAACTGAAGGAGGCAAAAGAAAAACTTACTGAAGCGAAGGAATACTCCGACAAGCTCACGGGGTACATTGAAACCCTGAAAGAGAAATTAGAGAAAGCCCAAACTGTAAAGGAAATCGTTACTGCGGTGGCAGAGTTCGGTCCTGCCATATTCGGAATTAAAACCAATCCGGATAAAACTCTTTCAGGCAATTCCCAAACCGAAAAGAAACCCGAAGAAGAAGCAAGTTTTAAAATGAAATCTTCTGAAAGCGAAAATTCATTGTCCCAGCAGGAGAAACACTTCATTGAATTCGGAGAATCCCTGAAGAAAAATTTCAGCAAAGAAGAATTTGAAAAGATTCTATCCGTCATTGATGCTTTTGCCAAAGACAAAGCAAACATTAATTCAGTCGAATCATTTTTAAACCTCAATACTAACCAACAAAAAAACAAAAACGAAAATGGAAAAGTTTAATTACAAAATCACAGTCGAAGCGCCAAGCAAGAAAATTGCCGATATGCTCATGCAGCACATCTGCAAGGACAATATTGACCTGCTTCAATTAATCACCCAGAGCGAAGAGGTCTTCAAAAAAGCTCCCGCACCTGAATCCGAAATCAAAAAGCCAACCGAAAAGGGAAACTTCCTCAAGGGACTGATGCAGTTCGAAAAGGTGATTCAAATCATTGACCGATGCGTCAGTGATGAAACCGCCATTGACCGCATCGCACAGGTACTCGGAATAAAAACTCAAAAACCAACTCAAGCATGAAAAAATTCACAAGCGATTTCTCCGTCCCCGCTGAAACAATGGCGGAGGCAGAAGCAAAGATGGAAGCCCTCAAGATTCTTGCAACATTTCTCACTTCACATGAACTGAAGAAACTGGCTCATGTCGTAAAGAACGATCCGGTAAAAACATCATTAGCGAAATCCTATCTCGGATTGTAAAATGAAAACGGAAGTTGCAAATAAGGAAGAAGGATTCACCGTGAAGGAAAAACTCCTCTATGCAGGAGGAACTATTGTCGTCACGGTGGGTACTTTCTTTTTGGGAAGAAAAATTGTCCGCAGTCTTATCTCAAACACCGAAGAGAAGAAAACGCTCAGCGAGGATTCTCCGGCAACCTACGCCAAGCAGATAAAAATGGCGTTCGACAATGACGGATGGCCCGGAACGGACACTCCGAAGCTGAGAACGGTACTGAGAGAGATTCCGAGCAAGCAGGTGTTTGGCAAAGTGGCGGCTTCCTATCAGAAGCTCTACAACAGCAGTATCTACCGCGACATGGGGGATGAGTTGCAAGCCACCGAGTATAACGAGATGCTTTCCATCATAGGTGCAAAGCCCGACAGGATTGGAAAGAAGGGAGAGAATGTTCAGCAGCTTACTGCTAAGAGTTACACCGAATGGGCGAAACGGATGAAGGCAGCATTTGACAAAGAGTACGGAATCTTTCCCGGCACAGACGAAGATGCAATCAAGGCGGTGTTTACTGAAATGCCGACTCAAACTGCCTTTCTTGAAACAGCAAAAGCGTATCAGAAGGAATACAACAGCAATATGCTGGATGACCTGAAAGATGAAATGTACGACTATATGGATTACATGAAAATAATAACCTCCAAACCTCAGAACTAAAATGCAAAAGGAGAAAACAAACCCCGACAAAAACGAGACAGGCAAAAAAAAGAAAATCCTTCTCATCGGATTAGGAGTTGCAGCTACAGGAATACTTGGCTATTTCGGATGGGACTATTATCGGAAGCGGAAAAAGAAAAAAGAGGATGGAGAAGAAGATGCTTCATCTGACATTCCGCAAATCCCTCCGCAGAAAAGCACGTTCGTTCCATCCTTTTTTACCCAACAGCAAAACCGAACGGATGATTTTCCTCTCAAGAAAGGAAGCAAGGGTGCGAAGGTGAAAGCAGTACAGGATTCTTTGATTGCAAAAAACGGAAAGGGAATTCTCCCGCGCTACGGTGCGGACGGTGATTTTGGAAGTGAAATGGTTGCTGCCCTGAAAAAACTGGGTCTGCCTGAGACAATTGATGAAAGCACCTACAATGTGATTGCCCAAGCAGGAACAATTAACCTGGTCGAACTTGGAAAATCCCTTTACAAGGATGCGGTGAACAAAAACTTTAATGGAGTCATCTCTTCCCTGAAGAAAATGCGAAGCAAGGATGATTACTCTGCGGTGAGCGAAGAATTCAAAAAATATACGCTTAGAGGTGTGAGGCAGACGCTGGTGAATGGTGTGCTTGGAAGTTTCTCGGATGAAAAGCAAAAGCAGCAGATCCGTTTGGAGTTCACACGGATGGGACTCAAATACGATGGAAGCAAATGGTCGCTTTCAGGACTAAGTGGATTTACAATCATCACTACGGAGCCGACCCTCGTTTGGAAAACACCAAGCAAAGGAGCGAAAGTTTCAGCACAAATGGTTCTCGGAACTGAAATCGCCTCGCGGGAAGGGTTCACTCTCTTTGAAAACAACGGTAAAAAATTCATAGTAAAAACACAAACAATAAAATATCTCTAACAACTAAAAAAAATGAGAACTATCAATTACATCGTGGTGCATTGCACCGCAACACAGCCCACAACAACGCTGGAGGCAATTAAAAGATTCTGGAAAGAGGAACGCGGATGGGGCGACACGCCCGGCTACCATTACATCATTCTGCGTGATGGAGAAATCGTGCAACTGCTTGACGAAAGCAAAATGAGTTATGGCGCATACGGTCATAATCAGGAGTGCATTCATATCTCCTACATCGGAGGAGTTGACAAAGAAGGCAATCCAATGGATAACCGATCTGAAAGACAGATTCACTCCATGTTTAACAAGCTGATGGAACTCGGAGAAAAATATCCGAAGGCAAAGTTTCTCGGACACAGGGATTTTCCGGGCGTGCATAAAGCCTGTCCAAGCTTTGATGTGAGAGAGTGGCTCAAAAACTACAAACCCGATTTCAAACAGGCAGCATGATACTTCCGAGAGTAAAATCCATTCTCCGCGACAAAGGCTTTGTGCTGAACACACGCCCTTATGAACTGAACATCGTGGGAATCCGCACACGTAGCGTTGTGCCTAACCGCTTTGATGATGAGATACACGTTTTCTACAAAGCAAAACCATTAAAATGGAACTATCACATTTTCAAAGGAACGACCGATCCCGGAACTTACTGGCTGAAGAACCCGATGCAACCGCAGGGCACAGCCATCCTCGCACAAGGGCAATATGTAAATGCCTACAAAATCGGAATGCACCTCGGGCAATACAAAGCCCTTGTGCAGATGGCTCCTGTGACCATTATGCGGGACTACGACCGAAATGCGAGGCTTGATTTTTTCAATGGAAGAAAGGACACAGGAATTTTTGGAATCAACATTCACAGGGCGATGGCAAAAGGGAAAACAAAAGTCATTGATAAATTTTCCGCAGGATGCCAGGTCTTTCAGAATGCAAGTGATTTTAATGAGTTCATGTCGATGTGCGACAACCACAGCAGTTTGTATGGAAACCGATTCACCTATACGCTGCTTGACTTCCGTGCGATGCGGAGGGAATCAATTAAAAGAATCGTAATAGGAACACTCACGCTCGGACTGGGATTAATCGGATACATAAACTACGACACCAATGAATGAATTTGGAAAACAAATACTGAAAGACAAAGACGGCAGTTACAACCTGCGGGAATTAGTAACGCTTGTTTTTGTAGTGGTAACGCTCATAAGTTGGATTGGACAGCAGTTTTTTGGAATCGCAGTACCTGAGTATATGTTTTACTCTTTCGTCAGCATCATCGGAGCGGGATGTTTCGGTTATTCAATAGAGAAAAAAGCAAAAACAAACACTAACGAAACTAAAAACGAACAACCATGAAAATGAAAAAGACAATCATCATAACCATTTTATTCAGCTTGCTATCGGCAATTTCAACTTACCTCCTGTTTAATTCAATGGAAGGATTCAAAACAGAAATCAGGGAATCAAAAAATGTTGTCAAGGAACTTAAAGTACAGGTCAGCAACATTGAGGAGAACTACAAAAATCAGATTCAATACTGGGTGGTAAAGAATAATGCGCTGGTAAATCAGATTCAGAATACAGAAGTTGCCCTCACGCAGTCCACCCAAAAAGTGAATTTCCTGCAAGGGAAAATACAGCTACTTATTTCAGAAAGTAAAATCCTGAAGGATACCAGCGATATCATTACCAATTGCGATTCCCTGAAAACGCAGGTTATGCAGTTTATTTCTGAAACTAATATGCGAGATAGTTTATGCGACAATGAAATCGCTGACCTGAAATGCGTCATTCAGAACAAGGACTCGCTGGTAGCGGTTTGTGAAAATAGCTTTTCGATGCTTAGGCAGGTAGCAGATTCTTCCCTTGCACAGCAAAGCGAACTTACGGAGAAGCTGAAACTTGCGGATAAGAAAATCCACAGGTCTAACCTGAAAACAAAAATCCTCTCCGCTGGGATATTGATTTTATCAGGAGCTACAGCAACATTATTATTGCAAAAATGACGACTAAGGTTTCATTAAAAGAAAAAGCGATTGTTTCCTATTTTACGCTGATATCATCCCTCACAGGATTTTATTACGCAAAGAGTAAGGAGAAGGAAGTAATGCCCTATGTAATGGTAGGCGGATTCATCGGTGCACTCATCGGTGAAGCAATCGCTCACTCTTTCTGCAACGAGGGATACGAAAAACAACCCGGCAACAAATCACTAAACCCAAAATCAAAATGACGGCAGTTGCAGAAATCGTTCTCGGTGAAGTGGCGGATATGGTGGTACCTGAAATCAAAATCAGCTACCACCGATCCGATAAAAAAATCTTCGGAGGGGCGGTTACCAATCCACAGCAAGTGGCTGATTTCGTTCGTAACCTTTTTCCAAAGGGCGAACTGGAGCTACAGGAGCAGTTTTTTGTCCTTTATCTCGATCAGGCGAATAAAATCACCGGATACTACAAGCATTCTAAAGGAACGATGACTTCCGCGCCAGTTGATATCCGCTTGGTTCTTGGCACCGCGCTAAAAAGCGGTTCTGTTTCAATTATTCTCGCCCACAATCATCCAAGTGGGACTATCAAGCCAAGCGATTTAGATAAAATGCTTACCAGTAAAATTAAAACAGCAGCAGCTTCAATGGATATTATTGTTCTTGACCACCTGATAATAACAAAAGATTCTTTTTTCTCTTTCTCGAATGAAGGTTTGATGGGAGTCAAGAAAAAAACTCCTCCCAGCAAAGAAATTGAAAAGATCGCCAATACTATTATTGAAGGAGATTCCCTGAAAGTATTAAAAACATTTCCCGATGAGAGTGTTGACTGCGTGATCACTTCCCCTCCCTACTGGCAACTCCGCGACTATGGATTCAAAGGGCAGTGGGGGTTAGAAAAAACCTATATGCAGTATCTCGAAAATATGCTCTTGCTGATGGATGAGATTTACCGCGTATTGAAACCTGAAGGCACGGTTTGGGTGAACCTTGGCGACAGTTATTTCGGAAGTGGGAACGGAAGCGGAAAGAGTCCTTACGATAATGCCCAAACGCTCATTAAAGTACAGGTAAGGAAAATTGTTCCGAAGGATGCGAATAACGACAAGGCAAATAATCTCCGTACAAAGTGTTTGACCCTGATTCCGCATCGTTTCGCCTGTGGATGCGTGGAGCGGGGATGGATTGTGCGGAACGATATCATTTGGGCGAAACCGAATTCTCTTCCTGAAAGCGTTCGTGACCGATTTTCCAAAAAACACGAACATATTTTATTTCTTACAAAAAATCCCGATTATTATTTTGACTTGGATGCGGTTCGGGATCCCTACAAAGCATCTTCGTATGACAGAGTGCAATATGGAATGACTGCTTACGGAGGGGATTCAAAAAATACTAAGGGACCCTTTGGCAAAGGAAAAAAAGGTGGCGGGAAACAAACAACAGTCAAACTTAATCCCAAAGGAAAGAATCCAGGTGATATAACGGACTTTTGGGTGATCTCCACCAAGCGTGGTGCTGACAAACACTATGCAACCTTCAATACTGAACTGATTACAAAACCCATCCTTGCCGGTTGTCCCGAAGGTGGAATCATCCTTGACCCTTTTTGTGGAACAGGAACGACTGGCGTTCGCGCCATAGAACTCGGTAGGAATTTTATCGGCATAGACGGCAAAAAAGAATATTGCAACATCGCACGAAAAAATCTTGATGAAACAATGAAAAATAATATCAAACTAAAACAAGCAGCCTGAAAGTCCTCCCCTTCGGGGAGGATTAGGAGGGGCTTTGGCTTCTATGAAAACACCGATTACATATTACGGAGGGAAACAAACGCTTGTGAAGCGTTTGCTGGCTTTAATTCCACAGCACGTTTTGTACTGCGAACCATTTTTCGGAGGAGGCGCATTGTTCTTTGCAAAACCTCCATCCAATGTTGAAGTCATCAACGACACGAACGGAGAAGTGATGATATTTTTCAAAGTGGTGCAGACAAAGTTCAAAGAACTGGAAAAAGAAATCAAATCCACTCTGCACAGCAGGATGCTTTGGAAAAAAGCAAGAGTGATATATGAAAACTCTGAAATGTTTTCCGATGTGAAACGAGCATGGGCGTTTTGGACGCTCGCCAATCAGGGATTTGCAGGACTGCTGACTTCTTGGAGCTTCGGAAAGGATGATTCAAAGGAAGATTCGGTTGCAAAGAAGCGGGACGATTTTTCAAAAATATATGCTGACCGATTGAAGAAGGTGCAGATTGAATGCAACGATGCAATCCGTGTTATTAAGCTCCGCGACTTCAATAAAGCATTCTTTTACTGCGACCCGCCATACATCAACACGCATCAAGGGCATTACAAAGGATACATGGAAGCGGATTACATCCGATTGTTGAATGCGCTGACAAAAATCAAAGGAAAGTTCTTACTCAGCAGTTATCCGAATGCCATCCTGAAAAAATACATTAAGAAATATAAATGGAATGTTTATTCGGTTACTAAGAAAATTGCAGTTACAAAACTCACCGACAAAATAAAAACTGAGGTGATGGTGTTTAACTACGATGAGAAGGACACAGGCATTTATGAATTGGACAGAAAGATGCTGAAGGATTTACAATCACAACTCAAAAAATTAAAAATCGTCAAGCGATGAAAATTACAAAGAAAAATTACTTTTCAGAAGTCAAACGCATTGGCTTTGAGAATCTGCCTGAGGTGCTGAAGAAAACGCATCTCGTTCTAATGACTAAAACAGATCAAGGCAAGGATTGGAAGTTTTACAAGCAGGATGCGGAGTTTAAAAAGGTCGCTGACCTTGCTTTTGAAAAACTCGGTGAATACATCAAAGCGAATAAAAATCTTGCAGGAGTGGATGGAATGCCAGCCAAACGGAAATACAGAAAGATGTATCACAAGTTTAAAGAGGAAGTAAAGTATTTCAAACTGCTGCTTGACTGGAGGGATGAAGAAATTGCAAAACCTGTTCTTTTGAAAACAATAGAGCAGTTGCAGTCTGCAATTGTGAGCAAGAAAATTCGCAAGTCCTCCGTCTTTGCAAGGGAGATCGGCTTCATTCAGAAATCCCTGCTTCATATCTATAACGGAATGAAAGCGCATTCTGTAAGAATTCAATTAAAGGAAGCGACAATACTGATGCTTCGGGAGGCGATTAAGAAATCCAAAGAGTACGATGAACCTCTACCCGATAAATCTCTGCCTGAAAAAGTTGGCTCCGTTGGGTTAAGAGGAATTGATGAGCAACCCAAAGAAGATACTCCGGCTCCCCCGCAGGATCACAACCTGATGAGCAGCGTTGACTTCGCTGAAATGAAATTTGAATCGCTTGGTTTTTCAAAAAAGTGGAGAGATTTGATTGGAGATCCCAGTAAAGGATTTACAGCGATGGTTTTTGGCAAACCCAAAACAGGCAAGTCATACCTCTGCATGGACTTTGCCGGATACCTTGCCCGTCATCATGGGGGCACGCTCTATGTGGCGAAGGAAGAAAAATTAGATGCTACGCTTCATAAAAAACTCGCTGATAAAGAAGTCGCCAATCCTAATTTATATGTGAGCGATTATCTGCCGGAAGATTTATCGAAGTATGATTTCATCATCCTTGACAGTGTCAACAAACTTGGATTAACTCCGAAAGACCTGGACAAGTTGCGAGCCGACAATCCGGGCAAGTCGTTCATATTCATTTTCCAAACCACCAAGCAAGGCGCTTTCAGAGGGAGAAACGAATTTCAGCACGATGTGGATGTAGTGATCGAAATACCGGAGCAAGGCAAGGCGGTTCAGTTCGGAAGATTCAATCAGGGCGGAGAGATGCAGATTTTTGAGGAACCAAATTCAGAAGAAAGCGAAACGAAAGACCCCATTTATTAAAGACTTGCGTGTTCCAAATATGTGTGTTACTGTTGTCCAAATTAAAACTAATTACCAATGACAAATACAATCGATTATTCAGATGAACTCGCTGATTTGAAACAACTGCACGAAGAAAACATCGGCAGAAAATTTTCTGATGAAGAGTTCAACGAAATTTTTAACGAAGCGATTAAAATGGAAACAGGGCTTTTTAAACACGCACAGAGATTTGTGAACGATATGATGGGCTTGCTAATGATGCTTGATGATGCCACAAATCAATGGGAGAAGGAAAGATTAGTTAGGGGTGTAAAAGGCAATCCCAAAGACGACATCAAAAAAATGATGACTGATTTGAAAAAGGTCATTGAATATTTCGCCTCAAATAAAAATCCCAATTGGGGTGATGTGGGAACGCTGGCGCACATTCACGAAGCATTGGGAGAGAAACTTTATGAAAAGTACGATAAACATACAGGGTATTCCAAATCTATTGAGGAAGGAATGAACCGCCATATAGAAGCATCGCAAAATTTATGGCTTCAGGCAGAGAGCGAAATACAAAACCTTGACCCGAAGAAACACCTGCCTGATTTAATAAGATGGAGAAATTTCTTCTCTGATTTGTTGGAGGGGTTTCGTGGTGTTCTTGTCAAAATTGATTCCAAAGAAACCCCGCTACACATTACACCTGAAATAAAAAAAATGCTTCAGGAAATAAAAGAGTATTCACAAAGCCATGCAGTTTCTTCTTGGGCTTCTGAGTTAATAAATGGAAACAGACAACTTTCGGCAGAGGACATGAAAAAAATCAAGGAAAGGTATTCAATCGTGGATCGGTTGAAGCAGGAAGAAAACAATGAAGAAAAAGAAATTGGAGGGGAAGTATGGTATGACACCGCAACGGAAAAACAAATTGATGGTGTGATTGAAAATTTAGGATGGAAGCCTTATAAATTCAAAATAGACAATGGCAAATATCCCAAGTGGGAGGATTTAGGCAAAGGATATTCCGAGCAATTCGGACAGGAGCTACGCCAGCAAATCACAGCATGGGTGCAGAATAAAAAGGGAGTGGAAAAGGCAATCGTCACTCCTGAAAATTCCTTGAGGCAAGAGGCGATGGACATTGCAAAGAAACTGGACGATGATGAATTGGGGGCATACCTGAAAAACGCCTCCCTGAAAACTATTCAGCGAAGGATACAGGCATTAAGGGAAGAGGTTGAGAAATTCTCAAAACGCCCTGCCAAAACAGCCAACGCAAAAGCAAAGAAAAAGGGGAGGTAATTCTTAGCGAAATCACCCCACCAGTTTGCCCCTGTTCGCATAACAGGGGTTTTCTTTTGCCTGTTGGGTAATACTCCCATTGTTGCCTTGCTCTCCAACTGAAATCGGAAGCAACTCCTGCAAATGCAAGTCATAAAAGTTCTCTATTTTGTCCAATTCGGGAACGAAATCGTCAGGAAGTTGTATCTTCGTCACTTGAAAACTAATTTCAGGGTTGGAAGGGAAGGCATCGAAGTGTATCGATTCGTTGTCATCAAGTTGTAAACGCCAGCCCGCAAATCCAGAAACAAATATGTTTCGGGTATTTTTTCATGTCCAGATTATCCGGCACAAAAAATCCATTCAACATCATTGTAATTGTTGCCGCGCTCGGCTACTTCGTGGATATTTATGATCTGATCCTGTTCAGCATTGTGCGCGTTCCGAGTTTGAAAGAAATCGGAATTCCTGCAGAGCAGATAAAGAACTCAGGAATATTTCTCATCAACATGCAGATGATCGGAATGCTGCTTGGCGGAATCGTTTGGGGCATTCTCGGTGATAAAAAAGGAAGACTGGCTGTATTATTTCTCACCATACTCCTCTACTCGCTCGCCAACATCGCCAACGGATTTGTGCACACCTTTGAACAATACGCCTGGCTTCGGGTGGTTGCAGGGTTTGGATTAGCAGGAGAACTGGGCATTGGCATCACGCTCGTATCTGAAGTGATGACAAAAGAAACGCGCGGATGGGGAACCAGCATTGTATCGGGAGTGGGGATTGCGGGCGCGGTGCTTGCCTTCGCTGTTGCAGAATGGGGATGGCGCGAAGCGTATTGGGCAGGCGGAGTGCTCGGACTTTTTCTTTTAGGATTGCGCGTGTATGTGAGCGAATCAGGAATGTTTGACAAAGTGAAAGAATCAAAAGCAAGCCGCGGTAATTTCTTTTCCCTCTTCAGCACGCGAGAAAAACTTTTCAAGTACATCTACTGTATCATGCTCGGGCTTCCTATCTGGTTCGTGATCGGAATACTGGTAACCTTCTCGAAAGAGTTTGGAGAATATCTTGGAATTACCGATGCAATCAATCCGGGCAGAGCGGTCATGTATCATTACATTGGCGCAGCGCTCGGAAGTTTAATAACCGGATTCATGAGCCAATGGCTGAAGTCGAGAAGGATGGCGATTTTAATCGCGCTCATTGCGCTCACTTTTTCCATCACAGGATATTTTTCTTCATTCGGTGCATCGACCGGACTTTTCTATCTCATCATTTTCATACTCGGACTTGCGCAAGGATATTGGGCAGTGTTCGTCACCGTGGCTTCTGAACAGTTCGGCACAAACATACGCTCCACAGTCACCACCACCGTTCCTAATTTTGTGCGCGGTTCTTTGGTAGTGATGACGCTGGCATGGAATGCTATGGCAGTATCGCTGGGAATTTTATCATCTGCAATAATTGTTGGAGCAGTGGTAATGATTCTCGCCTTCTTCTCCCTTTTCAAACTGAAAGAAACATACGGAAAGGACTTGGATTATATTGAAGTGGAATAACATCTACGAATACGAATCAATACGAATAAACGAATAAAAACAAAGAAAAATTAGTAGATTCGTACATATTCGTATTCGCAGATGAAGACAACCGTAGTAATAGGCGCATCAGAAAATCGTGAGCGGTATTCAAACCGTGCGGTGAGAAAACTGCGGGAGCACAACCATAATGTAATTGCCATTGGTTTAAAGCAAGGAAGAATTTCAGGCATTGCAAATGGTGCCCTCGGGTTTGATAGTGTGATAATTCAAACAGGTTTTCCGAAGATTGAAGGGGTTGATTCTGTTTCGCTGTATGTGGGAGCAAAGAACCAGCCCGTTTATTACGATTATATTCTTTCCTTAAAACCCAGGCGCGTTATCTTTAATCCGGGCGCTGAAAATCCTGAGTTTGCAAAAATAATTCGTGATGCAGGAATTGAATCCCTCGAAGCCTGCACGCTAGTGATGCTTACTACAGGAGTTTACTAAATTACTTCTTCAATACTTTTCAAAATCACCTCACACGCTTTCCTTATTTCTTTTTCTGTAATAATAAGCGGAGGCGCAATGCGCATGGCAGAAGGGCAGAAAAGAAACCAATCGGTTATCACACCGTTCTCCATACACCGTGAAATTATTTTTTTGTTTTCCTCTTCGCTCCCAAACTGAACCGCGAGAAGCAAGCCCTCTCCCCTCACTTCTTTAATGCGCGGATGAACTAAAAGTTTTTTGAAGAGCTTTGATTTTGAATTCGCCATTCGTAATTCGTCATTCGTAATTTTCAACGTCTCCATTCCTGCCACACAACTCAGCGGATGACCGCCAAAAGTAGTGATGTGCCCCAGTGCCGGATGATGAGAAAGCGTTGACATGATTTCTTTCGAAGAGATGAACGCGCCAAGCGGCATTCCTCCGCCAAACGCTTTCGCCAGACAAAGAATATCAGGCACCACTTTGTATTTCTCAAACGCAAATAAAGTTCCTGTTCTGCCCATTCCGGTTTGTATCTCATCAAAGATTAAAAGCGTTTCGGTTTCATCGCATCTTTCTCTTAGCAGTTGAAGAAAGTTTTTGCCTTGAGACTTAGGACTTGGGACTTGGGACTTGGGACTTATTACCCCTGCTTCTCCCTGAATCGGCTCCACAATTACACATGCAGTCTTGTTTGTAATTTGTTCAAGATGTTTTTCATTATTGAATTCGATAAAGCGCACATCAGGCAGCAATGGGCGGAATGCCTGCTTCATCGTTTCATTTCCCATCACGCTCAGCGCTCCGTGTGTGCTTCCGTGATACGCATTTTTAAAAGCGATGATTTCTGTTCTGCCCGAAAACCGCTTGGCAAGTTTAAGCGCGCCTTCCACCGCTTCGCTTCCTGAATTAACGAAATAGATATTGTTCAATTTCTTTGGCAGATAGTTGAACAGAAGATTTGCGTATTCCACCTGCGGGGCAACAGTATATTCTCCGTAAACCATCAGGTAACTGTGCTTGTCTAACTGCTTTTTTATCGCGCTCAGCACTTTCGGATTTCCATGCCCCACATTACTAACAGAAATTCCAGCAATCAAATCCATGTATTTTTTTCCGTCAGCGCCATAGAGATAAATTCCCTTCGCGCTTTTAATTTCAAGAGCGGGAGGCGCAGCGGAGGTCTGCGCCAGATGGTTGAAAAACAACTGGCGGTTGGTCACCTTAAAATCTTTTTAAGAATCTTATATATTTTCTTGCCGATGATAAAACCTTTTTGCACCATAGGAATAGCTTTGTCTATCATCGGCTTTGCCTGTGAAACAGCGCCATTAATAGCGCGCACGGCTCCCGATCTTTTTTCAATTCTTCTGTAACCGTCTTTCACTACAGGCGCTGCAGCTTTAACAATGTTTTTTGCTCCTGATATGATCGGGCTCTCCCCGCTGGCGCGCTGCGAATAGCATTGAACTGAAAATAATGTTGCCGAAACAAAAAAAATGAAGAACTTTATCTTTAAGTTAGTTTTCAAGCAAATGCATTTTTCAAATTTACTGATAATACTTTCTCAATGACCGGCTGGATTCAGGACTGGTTCGGCTCGGAATATTATTGCATGCTTTACAAGCACCGCAATGCGGATGAAGCCAAGTTGTTTCTCGGCAATCTGGTATCCTTGCTAAAGCTTTCTCCCAAAAACAAAATTCTTGATTGCGGCTGCGGGCGGGGAAGGCATTCCATTTATCTTGCCGAAAAAGAATTTGATGTTACGGGCATTGACATCAGCGAAAAAAATATTGCCGAAGCTAAAAAATCGGAAAAGGAAAACCTTACCTTTTATATTCACGACCAAAGAAATTTTTTCAGAATAAATTATTACAACGCGGTGCTGAGTTTATTCACCAGCTTCGGATATTTTGAAAGAGATGCTGAAAACAACAAGGCGGTGAAATCAATGACCAGCGCTCTGAAAAAAGACGGATGGCTTATACTGGACTTCATGAACTCCTATAAAGAAATAAAAGAACTTATTCCGAACGAGAAAATGGAATGCAAAGAGGTTGCGTTTGAAATCAAACGATTCATTGAGGATAATTCCATCGTAAAAGAAATTTCTGTTACTGATAACGGAAAAGGTTTTTCATTCCGGGAACAGGTTAAAGCATATACTCAAAGAGACCTTGAAAACTTTTTCGCTGAAAACGGACTGGAGGTGCTACATTTGTTTGGCGATTACAGCTTAAATAAATTTGATGAAACAAAATCCGAAAGATTAATCCTCATAGGGAAAAAGAAATAATGTCAGGCGAATTGATTTACATACTCCTCTTCATTACAGTTATCATCAGCGGAAGCAGCGTTTTATTTTTTCAGATCGGAGGCAAAACACTGAAACTGATTCTTGCCTTCAGCGGAGCCTATCTTCTTGCCATTGCCGTTCTTCACCTTATTCCTGAAATATATTCAAATGCAAATGTCAAGACGGGAATTTTTATTCTCGCTGGCTTTCTTCTTCAAATCCTCATTGAATATTTTTCTGAGGGCATTGAGCACGGGCACATTCACGTTCACCAGCACGAAGAAAAAACTTTCCCCATCGCTGTGATGCTTGCTCTTTCTGTTCACTCTTTTATTGAAGGAATGCCGCTGGCTGGTGAATTTACCGAGACAAAAAAATCTCTCGCAACCGGAATCATGCTTCACAACGTGCCTATTGCCATCGCACTGATGAGCATGCTCATTCAATCAGGACAAAAAAAGGGCATTGCTTTTTTCTGGTTATTTGTTTTCGCGCTCATGACCCCGCTCGGAGCGCTCACCGGAAATCTTCTGGAAGGAAATATGCATTTGATTACCAACTATTCAAATTACCTGATGGCAGTGGTGGTAGGAATTTTTCTTCATGTATCCACCACCATCCTGTTTGAAAGCAGCGAACAGCACCGCTTTCACATCATGAAACTTGTTACGATTCTTGCAGGAATGGGGCTGGCGATAATTACTGCTTAGCTGTTTCCAGCGCTTTCTTGATTCCGTCAAAGTTCGGGTAGTCGCCAGGGTTCGGGAGAACTTCTGCAAAAACAACGGTGCCTTCTTTATCAATCACAAACGAAGCGCGCTTGGCAACGCCTTTCAATCCAACAGAAAAATTTTCATTGCACACATCGTAAGCGGTGATAGCTTCCTTATTAAAATCAGAAAGAAGCGGAAAAGTAATTCCATTCATCTCCTTGAATTTTCCAAGAGAAAATGGCATGTCAACAGACACACCATAAACTTTTGCATTCATTCCATTATAAAAAGAAAGCTCATCGCGTGTCTGGCACAATTCTTTTGTACACACGCCCGTAAACGCGGCAGGAAAGAAAAGAAGAACAACATTTTTTCCTTTTAATCCCTCCAATGAAACCATATTCTTCTCCTGATCAGGAAGATTGAAGTTGGGCGCTTTCTGTCCGATGGTGATTGGCATAGAAATATGTATTAGGATTTGATTGTGAAATTCTTTTAAGAGAGGCGAAAGTAAAAAATTTACCTTTGTCACAAACTTTTAAATATATATCATGAGAAAATATATTGTTGAATTCATCGGAACATTTTTTCTTGTTCTTGCTGTATGTCTTTCTGGCGGCAACTTTCTTGCCCCCCTTGGCATTGGCGCTACACTGATGGTGATGGTGTATATGGGCGGGCATATTTCTGGCGCTCATTATAATCCTGCGGTAACATTTGCCGTTTGGCTAAGAGGAAAAATAAGCCCGAAAGATTCTTTGTTCTATATGCTGGTTCAGTTTATTGCTGCGTTTGCCGCAGCTTATTTTTTCTTTCTCATTTGGGGAAGAAGCATTGGCGGACCGAAACCGGCAACTGAAATCAACATCCTCAAGCCGCTTGCTGTTGAAATGGTTTTCACCTTTGCGCTTGCTTTGGTTGTGCTGTCTGTAGCCACTTCAAAGAAAACTGCAGGCAATAGTTATTATGGTCTTGCAATTGGATTTACTGTTTTAGCAGGAGCAATTATTGCGGGACCGATATCTGGCGGAGCATTTAATCCCGCAGTTGGCATGGGACCTATTCTCGTGGACACAATTTTCGGCTCATGCCCTTGTCATCCTGAGCAATTTCTATGGATTTACATTGCCGGACCATTTACAGGCAGCACGGTTGCGGCAATCGTCTATCGTATAATAAATCCTGATGAATTTGTTTGATAAAAAAGGATAAGCAATGCAGCAAATATCAGTTATCGGATGCGGAACTATGGGCAACGGAATTGCCCACACTTTTGCGCAGTTCGGATATAAAGTTTCGCTGGTTGACATCAAGCAGGAATTTCTGGATAAAGCAATTGCAACCATCACAAAAAATATTGACAGGCAAGTTGCGAAAGGAAGCATTACAGAAGCGGATAAGCAGAATACATTAAAAAATATTTCCACTTTTATAAAACTGGAAGACGGAGCAAAGAATGCAGATTTGGTTGTAGAAGCTGCAACAGAAAATTCAGAATTAAAACTGAATATCTTCAAACAATTGGATTCCATCTGCAAGCCCGATGCAATTCTTGCCAGCAATACTTCTTCTATCTCCATTACGAAAATCTCATCTGTAACCAAACGTGCTGACAAAGTAATCGGAATGCATTTTATGAATCCTGTGCCATTAATGAAATTAGTGGAAGTGATTCGCGGGAAAGCTACTTCAGATGAGGTAACGAAAATTGTAATGGAACTTTCCCGCAAGCTGAAAAAAATTCCTGTTGAAGTAAATGACGCGCCCGGATTTGTTGCAAACAGAATTTTAATGCCCATGATCAACGAAGCAATTTATGCCCTGCACGAAGGCGTTTCAGGCGTTGAAGAAATTGATACAGTAATGAAACTCGGAATGGCTCATCCGATGGGTCCGCTCCAGCTTGCAGATTTCATCGGGCTGGATGTTTGTCTTTCAATCATGAAAGTTCTTGAAGATGGATTCAGCTCTCTTAAATATGCTCCTTGTCCTCTGCTAGTAAATATGGTTGCTGAAGGAAATTTTGGAGTTAAATCCGGAAAAGGGTTTTATCAGTATTCTGCCGGAAGTAAAGAGTTGGTAGTTGCTGAAAGATTCAGAAAGAATCAAACTTCTTTGTCCTGAATTTCCTGAATGATTCCTTCAATCAGCATGTCTTCTCCTTTGGAAGGATCGTATGTCCACTTTAGATTATTTCCCCATAAAAGCCCGAGCGACTGCCACATAAATGCGGAGAATCCACCGCGATAATCTTTTATCACTTTATAAGTTGTCATTCCTGTTTCACGATTGATCAGACGGATCAGAATTCTTCCCTGGTTCATGGTAAGATTTTTTAAATCGGCTTCAAACTGCTCTTTAAGTTCTTTCTCTGTTTTTTTCAAAAAAGGTGCGCGCTTATTTTCAGGAACGTTGACAAGAATCGCGTCATACTCTTTTAGCTTAATGGATGCAAGCACAGCGTAAGGGTATGCTTTTCGCACATCGCGCTTCAGTTTAAAATAAGCAAGTTTATCTTTTTCACTTTTGAAAGTGCGAACTGCTATAACAGGAAACTCTTTAAGAGTAAGCGTAGGAAGAGTTTCACCATGATAAGGAAATGCAGTCAGCATGATATTATTCTGAAAAGGAATATTCATATCATTCTGTGAAATATTTTTTAGCTGAGCGAAAACTCCGTCTGAAACGAACAAGAGTAAAAGAATCATTGCTGAAATTACCCGAACTATGTAAGCGAATTTTGTCATTTGATCTGAATCATTTCAAGAACTATGCCACTAATTTAACGAACGAATGCCTGAAATGTTACTTCAAAGGTAGGGAAATTACCAACAAATGCAAAATCTGAAAAGAATGATGTATTATTCTTCAGTAATTCGGTTCTTTTTCCATTTAGAAACAGAAGCTGAATGATTATTTGAAATGTTTGACTTTGCAGTTTTCATAAGTCGGGAAGAAACAAGTGCAGCAACAAATGCCTCGTCTTCTGATTCAGGAAACAATTTTTTAGGAATAAAATATTTGCTTACAAAATGCGTGTCGAAATTTCCAGAGGTGAATGCTTCATGCTTAAGAACAAACTTGCAGAACGGCAAAGTAGTTTCAACGCCAATGATTTTATATTCATCAATCGCGCGAATCATTCTTGCAATTGCCTCTTCTCTATTCTTTCCGTAAGAAATCAGTTTGGCAATCATCGGGTCATAATAAATCGGAATATCCATTCCTTCTTCAAAGCCATCATCTACACGCACTCCAACTCCTTGAGGAATTTTATACGAAACCAGCCTGCCTATATCAGGAAGAAAATTATTTGCCGGGTCCTCAGCATACACCCGCACCTCAATGGAGTGTCCATTGATTTTTAAATCCTCCTGTTTGAAAGAAAGTTTTTCTCCTTGAGCAACTTTGATTTGTTCTTTCACCAGATCAGTTCCTGTTATCATTTCTGTGACCGGGTGTTCAACCTGTAGGCGCGTATTTACTTCAAGAAAATAGAAATTCTTTTTTGCGTCAACAAGGAACTCAACCGTTCCCGCTCCAACATATCCGCAGGCTTTTGACAAACTCACAGCACACTCGCCCATCTTCTTTCTGATTTCAGGAGTGAGAACGGTTGATGGCGCTTCCTCCACAACCTTTTGATGTCTACGCTGAACTGAACACTCACGCTCAAAAAGATAAACCACATTGCCGTGCTTATCCGCGAGAATTTGAATTTCCACATGCCTTGGCTTCTCAACATATTTTTCAATGAACACTGATCCATCTCCAAAAGCAGATTTCGCTTCGCTGGATGCACGCTTGACTTCTTCTTCCAGGTCATTTTCTTTTTCCACTATGCGCATTCCTTTTCCACCACCTCCAGCGCTTGCTTTGATGAGAATTGGAAATCCAATTTCTTTAGCGACTTTTTTTGCTTCTTTAATATCATCTATTGCTCCTTCAGTTCCGGGCACCATTGGAACGTTATGTTTCTTCGCTGTAGCTTTTGCAGAAAGTTTGTCGCCCATCATTTCCATTGCTTCAGCAGGAGGTCCGATGAAAATAATTCCGGCTTTATCAACTGAACGGGCAAACTCAGCATTCTCGGAAAGAAAACCATAGCCGGGATGAACAGCGTCAACTTTTAACTGTTTACATACTTCAATAATCTTTTTTCCGTTGAGATAAGATTGTGAAGAAGGAGGCGGACCGATACAAACCGCTTCATCCGCATAGCGAACAAACGGAGCATTCCTGTCCGCTTCAGAAAAAACCGCAACGGTAGAAATGCCCATTTCCCTGCACGAACGCATAATGCGAAGAGCAATCTCTCCGCGGTTAGCAATAAGAACCTTTTTTATTATCACAAGTTATTTTTATCGTATGTATTCGACCCCTTCGGGGTCGAACATGAATAGAATTAACGCTGCTATTCATATCCGACCCTTTCAGGGTCGAACAACATCATTTTAATATTCCTATGAATTCTTCTATTGAATTGTAAATGTAATCCAAATCTTTATCGGATATGCAATAAGGCGGAACAAGATAAATCACATTTCCAAGCGGGCGAAGTAAAATTCCTTTGCCAAGAAAAAACTTAGTTGCCTTATCACGAATGGAATTAAAGTAAGACGTTTCGCCAGATGTTTTAAGTTCTATCGCAAGAACAACACCAATTTTCCTTATTTCCTTTATTGACTTATTTCCAATAAGTGCTTTTGAAAATTTCTCATGTCGCTTTGTAATTCTCTTTATACTTTCCTTAGTAGATTTCTTTTCAATCAAATCCAAACTTGCGAGAGAAGCTGAACAAGCAACAGGGTTTGCCGTGAATGAATGTCCGTGAAAAAAAGTTTTCATCCTGTCTTCGGAAAGAAAGGCATTGAAGATTTCTGCAGTACAGGAAGTAACACCCATCGCCATCGTTCCGCCCGTTAATCCTTTTGAAAGACAAACCATATCAGGTTTTTCAGAAAGATAATCTGATGCAAAAAACTTTCCTGTTCTGCCAAATCCCGTAAACACTTCATCCGCAATTGTGAAAATATTATTCGCCTTACAAATCCTAATCATTTCGCTGAGTGCTTTGGCTTCGTGAATTACCATTCCGGCAACTCCCTGCACAATTGGCTCAAAGATAAATGCTGCAATGGTTGATGGTTGATGGTTGATGGCTGATGTGAGTTGTTGAATAGATTCTGTTTCTTTTCCTTTAATAGGCGCATCAATAAAAGCCACATCAAACAATCCAAAATCAAACGGCTTTGTGAATGCTCCACGTTCACTCACAGACATCGCTCCGAATGTATCTCCGTGATAGGCGTTCTCGAACGCAATCACTTTTGTTTTTGGTGTTCCCTTGTTATACCAGTATTGAAAACTCATCTTCAATGCAACTTCAACGGCAGTAGAACCATTATCAGAAAAGAAAATTCTTTTTTGATTCTTAGGAAGTTTTTTCAAAAGTCGTTCAGCCAATTCAACAGCGGGTTCGTGAGTGAATCCGGCAAAGATGACATGCTCTAGTTTTTTTAATTGGGTAAAAACTTTTTTTGCGATGTAAGGATGAGTGTGTCCGTGAATGGAAGTCCACCAGGATGAAAGCGCGTCAATGTATTTTTTCCCTTTCTGATCATACACATAAGCACCTTTAGCTTTTACAATTCCAATAGAATCAGGATTGAGCTGATGCTGCGAGTATGGATGCCAGATGATGTTTTTATCGCGCGATGAGAGTGACATAGAATGGAAAAGCGAATATACAAATCAGGAGAGAAGTCAGATGTTCTGAAAATCTTTCGCGTACTTCAAAATCACTTCTTTGTTAATTGTCGGCTCATTAACAATCCATGAAATAGTTTTCAATCCGCTATAGCTTTCAATGATTTGTCTGGAAGGTTCGTGAGGGGAGCCATTAAACACAAGTCCGATGATTTTTATTCCTCTCTGTTTGAGGGCGTCTATTGTAAGGAGGGAATGATTGATACTTCCAAGATAATTCTGAATTACCACAATTGTTTCTGTGTCAAATTTTTTTATCAAATCAATAATGTAATATTGTTTATTCACAGGCACCATCACTCCACCTGCGCCTTCAATCACCAATGTGTTATTTGTTTGAGGTAAAACTATTTTATCAAAATCAACTGTGACTCCTTCCATCTCAGAAGCTTCATGAGGAGATTTATGTTCGCGTAGTTTGTATGCTTCGGGATGAATGACACTTGTTTCGTTGCTGATCCATTTCTTCACATTTTCAGAATCTGTTGCGTAGTAAGTTCCCGCCTGAACGGGTTTCCAGTAATCTGCTTTCAACGCTTCAACAAGAATTGCTGAAGTGACAGTTTTACCGACATCCGTTCCGATTCCTGTGACAAAAAATTTTCTCATTCAGAAATTAGCTCTTGCTTTACAACGGCAAGATTACTATTTTTTTTCAAGGAAGAAAGCAGTCCTTTTATTTCTTCCAGCGTATTGAAAGTATGCAAACAAATTCTGATTCTTTCTTTTCCTTTGGGAACTGTTGGACTGAGAATCGGTCGAACATCAAATCCGTCTTTCCGAACAAGCAAAGAAATCCTTTTTACTTCTTCGTTTCCTTCAACAACCAATGACTGAATCGGGCTTGAACTTTCTAAAAATCCTGTAACACTTTTATCCTTTACTAACGATTTGAATGATTTTATCAAATCATTGGTTTTAAGCATTCTATCATAACTATTTAAAAGATAATTATAAGACGATTTTATTACCACTAAACTATGAACCGGTAGTGCAGTTGTATAGATAAATGAGCGGGCATAATTGATAAGGTAATTACGCAGGTATTCACTTCCTAAAACAATCGCTCCGTGGCATCCAAGCGCTTTGCCGAACGTATGAACACGTGCAAAAAATTTTTCATGGAGATTCAATTCAACAACTCTTCCCTCACCTTTCGGTCCAAAGATTCCGGTGGCGTGCGCTTCATCAACAATTAAGTTTGCATTATACTCTTCACAAAGAGAAGTAATTTCTTTCAAAGGAGAAAAATCTCCATCCATAGAATAAACACTTTCAACAATCACAAAGCAATTTGAATTGCTGTCATGATTGCTTCTGTAAAATTTCAATCTTTCTTCAAGATGTGATATATCATTGTGTCTGAACGGAAATGATTCTGCCTTTGACAAACGCACTCCATCGTAAATGGAAGCATGAGAAAGTTCATCATAGAAAATAACATCTCCTTTTTGTGCCACCGAAGAAATCAAACCAAGGTTAGCGTTATAGCCGGAATTAAAAATCAAGCCTGCTTCCGCTTTATGATATTCAGCAATAAACTTCTCTAAGTCTTCTGCGTACTGTGAATTGCCGGTAAGAAGACGAGAGCCCGTGGAACCAGTTCGGAGTTTGGAGTTTGGAGTTTGGAGTTCAGCGGTAATAAATTTTTGTAATTCTTCGGAGCGAGCAAATCCTAAATAATCATTGGAAGAAAAATCTACGAGATTATTTTCGGGAGAAAGTTTTCTGAGCAAATCTTGTTCTTCTCTGCTCTTCAAACGGTGATGTAGAAAGTCTTCGCTCAATGGAATCAATAATTAAATGCTCCTAAGTCAACACGTATTCCTGCAATAACACTTGCTGAGAAAACACGGTGAGTGATATCAACAGGCGCTTCAGTATGCGAATTGCTGTAGTATTTATATTCAACATTCGGAAACGCGAAAACATATACCTGCGGATACAACTGGTAATCCACTGTAATACCGGTTGCACCGTGCAGCGCAACAGGAAAAGGTTTTTCTCCAATGAAATTAAAACGCTTCACATTGGTATAGCCAAACCATCCGCAATTAAAATTCCAGCTGAAGGAATATTTTTTCTTTGATTCATAGTTAAAAGGAACTTCTGCAATAAAATTAATCTTATCAAAGCGTAAACTTTCATCGAACAAAAGATATTCTTCTCCGCTCTTTGTATAAATTTTTAATTGGGACAAATAATGATGTTCAAATGAAATTCCTAAACCCAAACGAATGTGCTTGATAGGCGCCAGCACATGCACATCATACTGTTTGGTCGGACTGTTTGCTGCGAATTCCAAATCGCCTGTGTTAATCACTCTGCCATCTTTATCGTAAAACTCAGTGCTTTTGAAAAGTGAGCTCCAGTGAGCGGTTCCTTGTCCGTAACCCAGCGCTACAAAATATTTATCTCCATCGCCCTTGGGATGAAAGTAATATCCTGACTGGGAAAACCCAGCGGTTGCAATAAAAGAAAAAACTACTAGTAAAATTTTCGTCATGCAGAAACTGTTTCTGATATTTTTTCCTTTTCGTATTTGAATGCTTCACGGGATTTCAATCCGAAGAGTTTGAACATTTCCATATCCTCATTAAAATCCGGATTAGGGGTTGTCAGTAATTTATCTCCTGCAAAAATCGAATTTGCTCCTGCCAAAAAACAAAGCGCTTGTCCTTCCAAGGACATCTGCGTTCTGCCAGCGGATAATCGCACTACTGATTTCGGCATCACAATTCTGGTGGTCGCAATTATTCTAAGCATTTCCCAGATAGAAACAAGTTTTTGTTTTTCAAGAGGAGTTCCTTCCACAGGAACTAATGCGTTGATGGGAACAGATTCAGGCGGTGGATTTAAATTGGAAAGCGTGTACAGCATTTCTATCCTGTCATCTGCTGATTCCCCCATTCCGATAATCCCACCGGAACAAACAGTGACCTTTGCCTTTCTCACATTTTCAATTGTGTTTAGGCGGTCATCATATTTTCTTGTGGTGATTATTTTTTTGTAGAAATCCTCTGATGAATCCAGATTATGATTGTAAGCGTAAAGTCCTGCATCCGCAAGTTTCTGCGCCTGCTCTTTTGTGAGCATTCCGAGCGTGCAACAGACTTCCATGCCCATTTCATTTATTCCTTTTACCATTTGAAGAACACTTTCGAAATCAGAATTATCGCGAACTTCTCTCCATGCAGCACCGAGGCACATGCGCGTTGCACCGCTTGATTTTGCATTTGAAGCTGCATCCATCACATCATTAACCGAAATCATCTTGTGAACGTCAACATCCGTTTGGTAGCGCGCTGACTGCGGACAATAGCCACAATCTTCCGTACAACCGCCTGTCTTAATGGATAGCAAGGAACTCACCTGAACTTCAGAAGGGTCATGAAACATCCGGTGCACACTTGCCGACCTGAAAACTAAATCCAGTAATGGTGTGTTGTAAATTTCTTTTATCTCCGCAGTAGTAAATTTTTTCATAAAGAATTGATTGTAAAGACAAATGTAAGGTTTTGTTTCGGTTTAACGAAATCAAATTTCTCAAATGAAAATCAGATATGTTGATTACTTTCGCTTGCCCCGTAGGATTTTTGAGATGTATTATACTTACGTTTTATTTAGCTTGAAAGACAGTCATTTGTATACAGGTTATACTAGTGATATTCAAAAAAGATTATCAGAACATAACGAAGGACTTGTTGCATCAACAAAGCACCGAAGACCTTTTGTTTTAGTTTATCATGAAGTTTGCTTAAATCAAAAAGACGCATTAAGAAGAGAGAAATATCTTAAATCAGGAAATGGAAAAATCTATATTGGAAATCGATTAAAACACTATTTTTCAAATATGAATAGTAAAATCCAACGGGGCACGTGAAAAAAGGTAAAAAAAATACGCCATTACAAATTGACATTATAACAGTTCTTCCAAAACTGCTTGAAAGTCCGTTTAAGAATTCAATTGTAAAGCGAGCTATTGATAAAAAACTTGTAAAGATCAATATCATCAACCTTCGGAATTATGCTTCAGACAAATACAAACATGTGGATGATTATATGTACGGAGGCGGTGCCGGGATGGTGATGATGATTGAGCCGATTGCAAAATGCATTAACAAACTTAAGGGGAAAAGAGATTATGATGAAGTGATTTATATGTCGCCTGACGGAGCATTGTTCAATCAAAAAATGGCGAATAAACTTTCGCTTGCAAAAAACCTCATTATTCTTTGCGGGCATTACAAAGGCGTGGATGAACGCGTGCGGGAGCATTTCATCACAAAAGAAATTTCAGTTGGGGATTATGTGCTGAGCGGAGGAGAACTTCCTGCCGCGGTGGTTTGCGATTCTATTATCCGCCTGCTCCCCGGGGTTATTTCTGACGAAACCTCTGCCCTCACAGATTCCTTTCAGGATGGGCTTCTCTCACCTCCAGCTTATACCCGTCCTGCGGATTATAAAGGAATGAAAGTACCGGGCATACTTCTTTCCGGAAACACAAAACAAGTAGAAGAATGGAGACAGGAAAAATCGATAGAAAGAACTGAAATGCGAAGACCAAATCTTCTGAAATAACAAAAATCAAATCCTAAATCTCAAATAAATACCAATAAAAATTATTAAACACCAAACAATCCAAACGCAGTTTTTGTTGCTCTATTTTGAATTTGAATTTTAGGTGTTTTCTTGGGGATTTATTTGAAAATTGGATTTTGAGATTTGGTGCTTTCAATTAGAAATATCTATTATCTTTGCGTCCCTTTTATAAAACTTACGGCTATGAACTTACTCAAATACGCTGAGCAGCAATTAATCACCAAGACTAACATTCCCCCTTTCAGGGCTGGCGATACGGTTACGGTTAACTATAAAATCAAAGAAGGCGACAAAGAACGCGTGCAGCAGTTTACAGGCGCGGTTATCCAAATACATGGTGATGGCAACGTGAAAACATTTACTGTAAGAAAAATTTCAAATGGCGTGGGCGTTGAACGTATTTTCCCTCTTTACTCTCCGTTCATTGAATTAATTTCGGTAGAAAAGAGAGGAGAAGTCCGAAGAGCGAAACTTTTCTATCTGCGCGGGGCCATCGGCAAGAAAGCCAAGATTGATGAAATGAAAGATGAAACTGAAGCTGCTTTAACTGCTGTAGAAACCGATTCTTCTAAAACCTCTGCCGGCAAGCCGGAACTGGTAGAGAAATAATCTCTCTCACTATTTCTTCAGGAAAATTTTTGTTACTGACTTATCCTCAAAGATGAGTTTAAGAAAATACATTCCTTTATTCAATTTTATAGTATTGTAAGTTATAGAACTTAATCCTTTAGAAATTTCTTTATCAAGCAATATCTCCACTAACCTTCCCCTGACATCATAGACCTGCGCCAGCACTTTTCCTGACGAAGGAAGAATAAACAAAAAGTAAATCTCATCATCTGCAGGATTCGGAAAAGGGTCAAGCACGGTAAACTCATTTGTAATTGGCGAGCACGAATGATTGTTGGGAAAAACATCATCCTCTTTTCCGTTTACTTTTTTCACATCAACGCACACCACACTGTGCTGGTCATTCACATTTTCAAAAGATGAATTGAAAGTATATGTTGCCGGAAAATGAGGTTTGATTAATCCTGTTCTGAATTCATGAACAGGAGTTCCGTTATCAAGATAGGCAGAGAGTTCTACCATATTTACATCAAGCGTGCCGGCATTATATAACCATGCAGTCACCTGAACAGTATTGTTTGATTGAACAGTACTCACAGTTTTTACTGCAATATCTAAAACAGGCAAAGCAACATATATAGTATCCCAAACAGTATCAACGCATACAAATTGATTCTGTGCAATGAGAGTAATTGGAAACAATCCTGTATCCAGATAAGTATAGGAAGGGTTTTGCTGGGCGCTTTGCCCTCCATCTCCAAAACTCCATTGATATCCTGTTGCTCCGGATGATAAGCTGCTATTAAAATCCACAGTCAGCGGTGGCGCTCCATAGTTAGGTGAAAAAGAAAAGTTTGCCGTTGGCAATGGCTGAACTGTAACCGTTTGTGTAGTTGTTAAAGAAGAACATCCCAGCGCGGAAGTTACAGTGAGTGAAGGAAAATACGTTCCTGTAGCAGTATAAGTGGTGGTTGGATTCTGCAATATTGAAGAAGAAGGAGTTCCGTTTATAAAACCCCAGTTCCATGCAATGATAGTGCTTCCTGTTACCGTGCTGATATCTGTAAACTGCAAGGGGCTGTTCTTACAAACAGAGTTGCCGGTGAAGGCAGCGTTTGGCAAAAAATAAACAGCCACAGTATCCGTATCCTTATTTGAACATCCATTTGATCCGGTAACAGTAAGCGTTGCATAATAAGTTCCTCCGGAAGAATAAAAATGGGTAGGATTTTGTAAAGTAGCATTAGGAGAACCATCACCAAAATTCCATAGATAGCTTCCTCCTCCGCTTCCGGAAAAAGAAGTACTGCTTCCCTCACAAACAGAAGTGGATGTGATAGATGCAGTTGGCGATTGAAAAACAGTTATTGTTTTTACAATTGTATCCTTGCAACCCTTATCAGAAGTAACTATTAATTGCACAGAGTAAGTTCCGGCAGCAGAATACGTATGCGATACATTCGGACCAGTGCCGGTGAAGCCATCACCGAAATCATAATTCCATTGAATAATTGCGCCAGAAGAAATAGAAGACGCATTCATAAAATAAGAGACCAATCCGGAGCAGTAAGGAGGACTTAAATTAAAATTGGCAATTGGTAAAACATTTACCGTATCTGTTTTTTGTATGGTAGCTGTGCATAAGGAATCAGTAGTTATTGTAAGCGAAGTGGTGTAAGTTCCTGTGGCGGTATAAGTGTGTGATGGGTTTGGTACAGAAGAATTATTGCCATCTCCAAAATTCCACAACCATGTGTCAATTCCATCTGGAAAAGTAGCGCTTGACGTATCAATGAAACTCATTGAATCACCTAAGCAAACATCATTCACAATAAAACCAACAGTGGGTTTGAATCCCTTAACATTTACATTAATTGTATCCTTTGCAGTACAGCCGTTTATATTCTGAACCGTAAGAGAAAATGAATAGGTGCCCGCAGAAGTTGGTGCAACAATTATCGAAGAAGTACTTTCTCCTGTTGACCATGAATATGAAAATGCCGTGCTTGCGCCTGAAACCAAACCAATGCTTGCTCCGGAACAAATAGAAGTATCGGGACCGAAGGAAGCGGTGATGGAAAATGAATCAACAGAAACATTTATCGGGGCAGAATAAAAAGCACATCCGTTTGTGTCGGTTACCTGAACGGAATAGGTGCCGGCTTGTGTGATGGTAATAACAGAATCGGTAGAACCATTGCTCCAGAGAAAATCATAACCCAGCGTATCTAATTGTGTGTTCCATTGAATTGATGTGCCATAACAAATGATTGTATCAGGAAAAGGGGAAAAATTGCCGGGATAGGTTATGTTGATTGTATCAGAAGATGTGCGCCCAAAAATATCTGTAACAGTTACCCAATAAACACCTGATTGATTTACCTGAATTGTTTGGGTTGTGGCTCCGGTGCTCCATAAAAAAGAAGTAAATCTTTTTCCTGCAGCAAGTGTTGTATCACAGAAACCATAAGGAATGTTAATGTCTGCTCCAAGATTTACAGGCGGAGCATACCTGTTCATTAAATATATTTCTACTAATCCTCTTAAGGAATCAGAAAGTGCAACATCATAAATTAAAAATTCAGCAATATTACCATCAAGAGGTTCAATAATAGCATGTCCTATATTAAAAGTCCCTCCACTCTTTAAGCGTGGGCTGAGAGATCCTCCTCGGTATATTCCGTTTAAATAGGTAGCATAATTATTATTTTGAAAATCGTGAACATCAACATATAGGTTTCTTAAATTGAGTGAATCTGTCAAGACGTAATATGCAGCATTGGTACTCGGCCATATCAATGTATCCCTTTGCAATGGATAACCAGATGTATTGGTACTATAAAATGAACCACGGTCACCATTTCGATGTGCATATATAATAAATATGCTGTATGCATCGGGTTGCGTAAACATCGTTTCCAGTCTTGTATTTACACCATCAAATTTTACAACCGGATAATTAAATAACAATGTATCAGAACTAATCAAAGATGGTCTCAACCCACTTGTAGCTTGAAAAGCATTATTCCCATTGCCACTTATATCATTCCATTGGTCAATTAAACTTCCACTTAATAGAAAATTATTGGTATCTGACCTCAACCATAATCTTAAACCATTAATATCTGAGGGACTAAATGCCTGAGAAAAACTAATATTACTATTACATAAACAAATAATCAGAAAGTAAATCCTGATGGCTCTCTTAAAGCAAAAACACAGCTTTGAGGAATTGAACATATTACAAAGTTAATTATTTTAAATTTGCATTCATGCAACTGTACGTTTTTAAAGAATATGCAATACGAAATTAAACCGGTCAGCAAAATCTCACTTGGATTAAAAGAACTTTGGGAATTCAGGGAATTATTCTATTTCTTTACTTGGAGAGATATTAAAGTGAAATACAAGCAAACTGTGCTTGGTGTGCTTTGGGCAATTCTCCAGCCCTTTATACTCATGATAGTATTTACTCTTTTCTTCGGGCATGCGCTGGGTGTTCCCACTGACAATAACCTCCCCTACCCTGTTTTTGTTTTTTCCGGCTTATTGCTATGGAACATATTTTCTTCCGGGCTTTCCAATGCATCCAACAGCATGGTGACAAACGCGGGCATCATTAAAAAAATTTATTTCCCAAGATTAATAATTCCAATGTCTGCCATATTGGTTGCGCTGTTTGATTTCATCATGGCATTTATCATTTACATCGGCATACTCATTTACTATCGCCAGCCCATTGATGTAGTGATTGTATTTTATCTCCCGCTCAGTATTTTTATCACCGTACTGTCAACCTTTGGATTAGGAACCATGCTTGCCGCGCTGAATGTGAAGTACCGCGATTTCAGGTATGTGATTCCATTTTTTATCCAGATGCTTTTTTTTATCACACCAGTCATTTATCCTGTATCAATAATTAAAATTCCCTGGGCACAAAAAATCCTTATGCTTAATCCTATGGCAGGTGCCATTGAACTGCTTCGCTCGCCTGTTGCACATTCCGCATTAAACGTTCAATTGGTTGTGATAAGTATAATTATTTCTTTTTTTTTATTTTTTGCCGGCTTGTTTTACTTCCGGAAAACAGAGTATTACTTTGCCGACCTCGCGTAAACAGAAAAAGAAACAGAGAAATAAGAAATTTTTTACACTTTCATTCGTACATGAAACTTATTACATATATTTGTAAAATTTCATTCATACATGAAATCTGAGTTTCCATCTTACATAAACCGAAGCGGGTATATTGAAAAAATAAAACCTTTCATCGGAAAAAATCTCATTAAAGTGATTGTCGGACAGCGAAGAGTTGGAAAAAGCTACCTGTTGTTTCAGTTAATGGACATTATTAAGGGCAATGAACCTCACGCAAACATTATTTATATTAATAAGGAAAATTATGAGTTTGAAAATATTCAAAATTACAAACACCTTGTCAAGTATGTGAACGAATTAATAAAACTGAAAGTTGGCAATTATTTATTCATAGATGAAATTCAGGACATAAGTGAATTTGAAAAAGCGCTTCGTCATTTTGCTTTGGATAAAAAACTGGATATTTACTGTACAGGAAGCAATGCTGATCTGCTCTCGGGCGAACTGGCAACTTATTTAAGCGGGAGATATATTGAATTTAAGGTATATGGTTTATCATACAACGAATTTTTGCTCTTTCATGATTTTCAGCACAACCGCGAAGCGTTAAAAAAATATATGTTATGGGGTGGACTTCCTTTTATCAGGAATCTTAATAAAACAGATGAAATAATTTCAGAATACCTCGAAAATATTTATACAACAATTATTTATAAAGATATTATTTCCCGTCATCAAATCCGAAATACCCGTTTTCTCGAAAACTTAGTAAGATTCCTGGCAGGAAATGTAGGAAGCATAATTTCAGCAAAAAAAATAAGCGATTATCTCAAATCACAAAGGATTAATATGTCGCCACAGATTGTTTTGAATTATATGGATTATTTAAAGCAGGCGTTTCTGATTTATAATGTAAAGAGAAAAGAAATTTCAGGAAAAAAAATTTTTGAAGTTAATGAAAAGTTTTATTTTGAGGACTGGGGAATCATGAATTCCATCGTAGGATTTTCAAATACCGATGTGGGAAAAATTATAGAGAATGTTATTTTTATCCATTTGAAAATAAATGGGTACGAGGTAATGGTGGGGAAAGATGAGGACAAGGAAATTGATTTTGTTTGTGAAAAACAAGGGGAGAAATTGTATATTCAGGCATCGTATTTAATTTCTGACGAGAAAGTAAAAAAAAGGGAGTTTGGAAATTTGTCAGCTATACAGGATAATTATCCTAAAATGGTTGTTTCATTAGACGAATATGCTCCCAAGGACATAAATGGCATAAAACATATTCACTTAAATGACTTTCTGTATTCATAAATTCATATTGTCACCCTGAGCAATGTCATCCCGAGCGGAGTCGAGGGAGAAGTCGAAGGGTATTAATCGCAGATGCTACCCATTCTTGAAATAAAAAATATATCCAAAAAATTTCGTATCCAACACGAACAGCAACCCTATTTAAGTTTACGGGATAGTGTTACAAGTTTTTTTAAATCTCCCTTCTCTTCGGGAAGGGATGGGGATGGGCTTGAAGACTTCTGGGCGCTGAAGGATATTTCCTTCAATGTTTATCCCGGAGAATCAATTGGAATCATCGGCAAGAACGGAGCAGGAAAATCCACTCTTCTGAAAATTCTTTCAAAGATAACTCCTCCCACCGAAGGAAAAATTATTTCAAGAGGAAGAATCGCAAGTTTACTGGAAGTCGGAACAGGGTTTCATCCCGAACTGACAGGAAGAGAAAATGTTTTTTTGAATGGCTCCATTCTCGGTATGAATCGGAAAGAAATTCAAAACAAGTTTGATGAGATTGTTGATTTCAGCGGAGTGGAAAAATTTCTGGATACTCCATTGAAACATTATTCAAGCGGGATGCAGTTGCGGCTGGCATTTGCTGTTGCCGCATTTCTTGAGCCGGAAATTTTATTGATTGATGAAGTGCTGGCGGTAGGTGATGCAGAGTTTCAGAGAAAATGTTTAGGGAAAATGGATGATGTTACGAAGAAAGAAGGGAAGACGGTATTGTTTGTGAGTCATAATATGGCAGCAGTTGAAAATCTTTGCGCTAAATCCATTCTTTTACATGAAGGTGAAATAGCAAAAAATGGCTCTTCAACAGATGTGATCTATCATTACCAAACCGTATTGGCAGCAGCATCCACACAGCATGCCGGAATCATTATGCCTGCTAAAGATAACGTTAGCGGCATCATAAAAAAGATTGAGATATTTTGTGACGGAAAGTTATCAGGAACTGCATACATGGGTTGTCGTCTTGAAATCAAAGTGCATTTTAAATCCTCTTTTTCATTAGAGTTTCCTGTATTGGGTCTGATTTTTAAAGACAATCAAAACACGCCCTTGTTAGGAATAAACAACAAACATTACTCGGGCAACATCGCAGCCATATCTTTGACCAGCGGATGCATTTCAATGTCCATTCCTTGCCTAACTTTATTTGAAGGAACTTATTATATTGATATGCATTTTGGTAATGCCTATAAAGATTTAGAAGTATATCGCGAATGTTTCCAGTTAACAGTTGACCCGATAAAGTTTGCTCCCTCAGGTGAATTACCTGACAAACGATTCAACAAATTTTTTATCAGCGATATAAATTGGAAAATAGAATACTAATTCCAACAAGTGATGCTAACAATTTTTATCAACTATTACATTTTTCTTTTATTAGTTCTTTTACTATTCTATTTAATTGGAAACGGCTTACTCTATTTATTAAAAATAAAAATTCTATATTCTTCTACGGATACATTCACAAAATTATTTTCAGGAATGATTGTTTTTGTTATTATTACTTCACTCTACTATACAAAGTTTAAAACTCTTCAATGTGGATTTTTTATAATAGCATTATTTTTTTTAATAGATTATTTCAAAAACAAAAGAGAATATATAACAGCTTGCGATTCTGAAAGACCATCTTATCCGCGCTTATTCGCGGAAGTAGGAATTATTTCATTATTGATTTTTGCACTAAGATTTTATTTCATTTACAATTCTAGCGGAATTCCTATCGTGTCGCATATTGATTATACAATATATGCTCATCTTTCAAATTTTTTAGTTAAAACCGGTCAAGAAAATGCTTCTCTAAACTTCATTTATGCTAATGAAATGGGTGTTAGTCCCTACCATTTTTTTGATCTTTGGCTTAATGTCGGTTTATGTTTCTTCAATGTTAATCCATTATTATGCCTTGTATTGGTAAGCTATTCATCAGCAACAGTAATTCTATGGTTTGGTTTGGTCGCATTATTTTCATTTTTTAAAAAAATAAATATCTATCACAAAACAGCATGCTTTTTTTTCTTGTTCTTATCTGGGATTTGGTTCGGATTTTTCTCGGAAGCAGATTTTTTAAAGTCATCGGAATTGTTTTCTGCAAATATTTTCAACTACTGTAAACTATTTCCTATTTACATCTTCCTCTTGAGTGCCCTACTTCTCTTTCTTAATAATAAATATAAACTCGCTGTTCTTTCATTATTGTGCTTGCCTGTTGCAAACATAACTACTTCAATCGGGATACTGTGTTCTGTTCTTTCTTTTCCAATTTTTCATTACTTTATTTTTGCTAAAAACAAATCGAATAAAAAGGATGCAAATGATTTTTATGTCTATATAACTGCTGCTGCTATATTACTAGTTATTTACATCTGGCTATTTTATAAAACATTTGGAGAAAATACTCCTACTGTTGTTCCTACAAGCTTGAAAGATTTAATTCCGGCTATTATAGATTCATCCAATCTCAGAACTATAATAAACATCATAGGCAAAACAACCATTCAACTTTTTTTGGTTTATTTTCCAGCAATCATGATAACTATATTCTTATTGACCAGATTTAAAATTAAAATATTTATAGAAAATAATATTTTTATTCTATTTGTTCCTCTGATAGTGATTTTTTCTCTATTAGGGTGGGCTTTCATGAATCCGCTGCCTGGTTTTGCTGTCACTATATTTATTTACATTTCAGTTTCGATGTTTAATTTAATCAGCATAGCTGCATGTATTTTTTTTCTTTTTATAAAGAATCCTAATAATAAAGGGGTGTTTTACATAGGCACCTTTGTTATATTCAGCACTTTGCTGCAAAGTATTTTTTATACTTATACCCATGAGGTCTTTCGACAGACACGATCAATAATTTTTTTAAAAGAAATTAATAAAATAGCACCGGATTTATCTTCACACGGTGCATTCATGCTTGACAAAGAATATTATCGAAATACAGATTTTGGTTATATTCCCGTCATGACAACCATCGGAAATTATTTGGCTTATACTGAATCTCGTACTTTCCCTATAAGCATTTCTGTTAACGATTATCCATTTTCAAAAGAAAAAAGGCAATTGGCTTTGGAAGAACAAAGTTTGAAAGGTTCTCCTTTTTACCAGTATGTCGAAAAACAAAAAGCAAGTGAAAAATTTAAAAATATAAATCTAAGTCGTTTGGATTTTATTCATGAGTATAAAATTAATTACCTGATTACTACCAAAGATGTAATCCTTGACTCCCTCCTTGAACATGAAATTAAAAGAGAAATAAGAGATGAAAAAACAGGTGAACGGTTTTTTCTTTTGAAATAATCTGTAAACGGAATTACCATATTGGCGAACACTATTCTATGAAATAAATAGCAAATGGATTTAAGCATCATCATACCCACCAAAGAAAGAGGAAATATTTTTTATAAAACATTAGAACATTCAGTAAACGCAATAAAGCATATACACGCTGAAATAATTGTTGTTAATGATTCTAAAACCTCGCATCCTGAAATAGAAAAATGGATAAATGCACCGATTATATTAATTGATAATGTTAAATCCGGTGTGGCTTCCGCACGAAATGCTGGTGCAGCTATCGCAAAATCGGATTTGTTGTTATTTCTTGATGATGATATTCTTATCAGCACTAAAACAATTGAGCAAACCCTCTCCGTTCACAGGCAAGAAAAAAATATTTGTGTTAATCCTGACTGGATTTATCCACCGGAACTAACTGCCCATTTAGATGAATACTCTTTTGGCAGGTATTTGCTGAAACACAACCTCACAAATTTTAAGGGATGGTATAAAAATCCACGTTGGAAGAACAATGCTCTATTTGAATCACTGATGATAGCAAGTTTTCATCTGTCTATGGATAAAGATTCGTTTTTAAAATCGGGCGGATACAATGAGAGTTTTCAGCATAGCGGTTTTGAAGATTATGATTTCCCCGTTCGGTTAAATAAAATGGGAATGAGGTTTTTGATTGATACAAGAATATTGGTTTACCACAATGAGGCTGACAAAGTTGACAGTATAGAATTATGGCTGAAAAAACAGAAGGAAGTAGCTGCAACAAGAAAGCATGGGGTAAAAATCGGTTATTCAGAATTAGCAATTACATATCCCGCTTTCAAGAAATTTGTTTTAAGATTCTTTATTCGGATAAAGCCATTATTAATGTTGTTAGTCAAATCAATTCCCAATGCGAGATGGGCGAATAAAATTTATTTTCGGTTGGTATTAACATTGCAGGCAGTGAGTATCTTTGAAGGATATAATAAAAAATAAAAATGGAATTGCCAGCAAAAACTCGTTTATTAAATTTATTCAGAAATGTTTTTAAAATACCATCGTTAGAAAGATTCCTTGTGAGCAAAACCAAGGGAAATCCCTCAACTAATTTCTGGTGTAAACTTGCGCCAAATTATTATCAATACCAACATCCTTCATGGCGTAAAATTACAAGAGACGATATTACTATGCATATTGACATAAGTGACTGGATGGGCTATCTGTATTATTTTGCTTTTAAAAATGAATCTTCACAGCTTTTTAATTTATGTAAAGAGGGCTATTATGTGATTGATGTAGGTGCAAACATTGGCTGGACAGTGCTTAACCTTGGACGATTAAGCAAAACAGGAAGGGTTATTGGCTTTGAGCCGGATCCGTATAATTTCATTCAGTGCAAAAAAAATATTGAATTAAACAAGATGACAAATGTTACTCTTTTGCCGTACGGACTGGGAGAAATTCCTCAACAAGCGCAGATAGAAGTGCGCGCTGCATCAAATCGAGGAGGAAATCGAATCGCAGTTGAAAAAAAAAATGCAAATGAAACTGTAGAAATAAGAAGATTGGATGATATTGAACAGATTAATCATTTCCCTCAAGTAAATCTTATTAAAATTGATGTGGAAGGTTATGAATTAAAAGTGCTTAAAGGAGCAGAACAGCTGTTAAAAAAATTCAAACCCGTATTATTCATTGAAGTCGATGAAAACAATCTCAATGTTCAGGGTGACTCCGTAAAAGCATTAATTGCCTTTCTCTCCAGTTTGCAATACCGCACTATTACCAACGCTGAATCCGGAATGGCAGTTTCAGTTGATACTGATTTCACTAATTGCCACTATGATATTATAGCCCGATAATTCATGCCGAAACAACATATTATTTATATCATTTCTCATGTCAATAAATCACTTGGATTAGAGTGGACTTTATCAGAATTAAAAAAAAAATATGAATTGACAGTATTATTATTGAATATTGAGAATTCTTCATTTGAAGATTTCCTCACTAAGAATAAAATAAATGTTATACGGATTTATTATAATGGAAAACAAAATATTGTTACTGCCTTTATTAAAGTTTTCTGGTTCTTTCTCAAATTAAAACCTGACATTATTCACACGCATGTTTTTGATGCGAACTTAATTGCATTAACTGCCGGGAGATTATGTGGGATAAAAAAAAGAATTTACACCCGCCACGACAGTACCTACCATCGTCGGTATTTTCCAAAAGGAGTGAAATATGATTTATGGTGCAATAAAATGGCTACACATATTATTTCTATCAGCCAGGCAACTTACAAAACATTAGTTGAATTTGAAAATGTTAACCCTGAAAAAATCCGAACTATTTATCATGGGTTTGACCTCAGGCATTTTGATTCAATTGATATAAAAAACAGTAACAAGATAAAGCTAAAATGGAATATTCCGGACAACCATCCACGAATTGGTGTTATTGCCCGCTACATTGAATGGAAAGGCATACAATATATTATTCCAGCGTTTAAAGATTTTTTAAAAAAATATCCTGATGCCACATTGATATTAGCCAATGCTTATGGACCCTACCATAATCAAATAGTACAGCAGTTGGAAACTATTCCTGAGTCAAATTATAGAATTATTCCATTTGAAGAAGATGTGGCTGCTTTATATAAGCTGTTCGACATTTATATACATACTCCCATTGATTCATTATGCGAAGCATTCGGTCAAACCTACATTGAAGCATTGGCGGCAGGAGTGCCTTCTGTTTTTACATTATCAGGAATTGCTTGCGAATTCATCGAACATGAAAAAAATGCACTTGTGGTTAATTTTAAAAACTCAAACGAAATTTATAAGGAAATGATTCGTCTGCAATCTGATAAAGATTTGGCAAATACAATCGCTCTCAATGGAAAACAATTTGTTCAGAAATTTAATCTGGAACGAATGATAAATGATCTGGAAAAGCTTTATAATGAATAATCCCTTTTTTAGCATCATTATTCCTACTTAGCCGAAGCAGGGTTTAAATTCAATAACAGAAATAATGATACTATGTTTGTAACATTAATCCGCAATGCAATGCAAAATAAAAACTAATACCAAATTGTTTTTAAACATCAAAATACCAAATTCTTATACATTCCGTTAATTAGGAACAGGCTGAGAGGAATTTTTAATTTCAGAAACCTGCCCCGATAGTTATCATCGGGGAAAGAATTAAAGTATTTTTGTCCAAATGGATGCCAGAAAATATCAGCAATGCACCAGGTGTGTGATGGACACATCAGATACTGAAATTGTATTTGATGAAAACGGTTATTGCAATCATTGCAAGGAAAATTATAAAAATATTTCCAGTTTGCCCTATAAAACAGAAAACAACAATAACCTACTGCCTCAACTTGTTGATACGATCAAACAATCAGGCAAAAATAAGGAGTACGATTGCGTGTTGGGAATCAGCGGAGGAGTTGACAGTTGTTACGCTGCCTATATTTCCAAAACCTTTGGGTTACGGGTGTTGGCTGTACACATGGATAACGGCTGGGATTCAGAAATATCAGTTAATAACATAAAACAAGTTATTGAATTATTAGGTTTCAACTATCAAAATTACATTCTGGACTGGGAAGAATTTAAAAACATCCAGTTAGCATTTTTCAAAGCATCAGTGCCTGAAATAGAAACTCCCACTGATATTGCAATTTATGAAGTGTTGCATAAAGTTGCCGCAACGTATAATATTAAATACATAATCAGCGGGGGCAACTATGCCACAGAAGGAATTCTTCCAAAAAGCTGGCATTATAATGCCAAAGACCTGAAGTATGTAAAAGCCATTTACAAAAAATTTGGTAACAAAAAATTGAAAACCTTACCCGCATTTAACGCTTTAAGTGAAATATATTACAAATATGTAAAGGGCATACGAATTATCTATTTGCTGAATTATTTCCCTTACAGCAAAAAAGATGCAATAAAAATTCTTGAACAAAATTTTGGATGGAAATATTATGGTAAAAAACATCATGAATCAACATTCACAGGATTTGTGCAATCATATATTTTACCTGAAAAATTTCAAATAGATTATCGTCTGGTAACATTTTCCTCAAAGATATGCGATGGTACAATCACGCGTGAGGAAGCTTTGCTGGAACTGGCTAAAAAACCCTATGACCCGGGCAATGTAGCCAAAGAAAAAGAATATATATGTAAAAAACTGGGAATAACCATTGATGAGTTTGATGCAATGATGATGTTGCCTCCAAAAACATACAAGGACTATCCCAACGATAAGAAAAAACTTGAATTTATATACAAAGTTTATCGAATGCTGAATAGAAAGAAGCATTATTAAAGACTTTCTGGCTAATTTATCTGGTATATGACTTAGAAAATCTTTATAATGAATAAACCATTTTTTAGTATAATAATTCCTACTTATAACAGGAGTTCTTTAATCTTAAAAACACTTGATAGTGTTTTCTCACAAACTTATCCTGATTATGAAGTTATTGTAGTTGACAATTGCTCAACGGATACTACTGCTGAAATATTAAAACCCCTGCATGATTCAGGAAAAATAATATTTATTCAACATGATAAAAATTATGAACGCGCTGTTTCACGAAATACCGGAATCAAAAATGCAAAAGGCGCGTTTCTTACTTTTCTTGATTCGGATGATACCATGCATCCAGACCATTTAAGCACCTTGTTTTCTATTATAAAAACTAATCCTGAAATAAATTTTCTTGCCACAAAATATAACATTAAAAGAAATAATAAAATATTTTATCCCTCATCGCTTGCAGGAGTTAAAGAAGGATGGCATGGAATAGAACTGCTTTTAAAGGGGAATCCGCTTGCCATATCCTTTTGCATCAAAAAAAACAATTCAGAACTTCATCTTTTTAACGAGGATAGCAAATATACTGTGGTAGAAGATTGGATGTTTCTCATGCAAAATCTTATGAAAGAAAAGATTTATATTGCTGATAAAATAACCATCACACTCAATGATCACGATGAAAGAACCATGAGGGGAAATAACCAGGATATTATTTCAAAAAAACTTTTGGCTGTAGAATGGATCAAACAAAACCTGCCATTAAGCAACAAACAGATTAGGATAGTGGAGGGCTATTCATTCTACTTTTGCGCTATTCATAATTATATAGATGAAAATAGAATTTATGCAATTAAATACCTTATTAAAACAACTGCTAAAATTGGTATTAATATTAATTTGATTATTTTATTTTTCAAAATATTAATTGGAAACAACATTATCAGGAAGTTAAAATAAAAAAAATGTAGTGCAGTTCTATAAAATATGAGAAACATTATTTTTAAAATTTTATATTATACAGGATTGGGGTACTTATTAATGCATTATCATAGAATGAATTTAAGAATTCCAATTTTAATTTTTCACAGAATTAGTCCTTATCCCGATGGATTCTGGTCCCCACTTACACCAAAACAATTTGAATCTCACATAAAGTTCTTATCAAAAAAATATCGCTTTATTTCTCTTAATAATTTATTCGATAAAAAAAAAGAACAGTTGCGTGATTGCTGCGCTGTAGTATTTGACGATGCATTTAAAGATTTCCATGAACATGCTCTTCCCATAATAAAGAAACATCAGGTTCCGGTCACTATGTTTGTTCCGGTTGATTGCGTAAATAAAAATCAGATTATCTGGACATCTCAATTAGACAATTGCTTCAAATTCACAAACAAAACTGAATTATGTTTAAACATCAATAATGAACAAATATTTTTAAAACTTGAAAGCGAAAAGCAAAGAAGTAAAGCAGCATTTGCAGTCAGGAAACTTTTAATACGCTTACCGGATAAGCAGCGCAGAATATATGTCTCAACTATTATGCAAACTTTGGGATACAAGGATGACACGAATGCCAATAGTATGTCCTGGTCAGAAATAAAAGAAACATTGGCTGATGTAAAATATGAGTCTCACTCAATGACTCATCCGGCATTGTCAATGATAGAAGACGAGGCAACACTTGATTATGAACTGTATGAGTCTAAAAATCTACTCACTGCCAAACTAGAAAACAATGTTGATTACATTGCTTATCCGGCAGGAAATTATTCCGGCAGAGTTTTGCATCTTGTTCTAAAATACTATAAAGCAGGTTTTGCAGTAAATAATGAATTAGTGGATTTAAAAAAAGTGAACGATACTCCTTATAAATATGCAATCCCAAGATTTAATGTGCATGACAAAAATCCATATGAACTATTTTTCAGAATAAACGGATTTCACAAATTTATTCGCAAATAGAATACAATCGTTTTAAAATTCATGCTATCCTTTCATAAATTTTCGCAAGCAGATTTAAAAGAAATGCCAGCATTAACCTTATTATGTTTTGGCAGAGCCTCAACAATAGATTTTTATCATTGGAAATATTATGAAAACTCCGAAGGCAATGTGATTGGATATGTTGCAAAAAATGAAGAGGGCGAATTAGTCGGATATTGGGGTGCAATACCGGATGCATATTATATTAATGGAAAAAAAAATGTCATGTATCTTGCCTGCGATACAATGACACACCCAAACTATAGAAGAATGGGCATCTTTGAAAAATTAGCTGCACTGACATGTGACGAATTGAAAAGACAAGGCAAATCACTTGCTAAGGTGTTTCCCGGAGAAATTCCCTACTCGGGTTACATTAAAAAACTTCATTGGAAAGGATTGGGAAGAATCAAGCCTCATTTTAAAATATCTTTACAATTAAAAATTGAAATTCTATTAAGTAAAATAATTCCATCGAATCCACTATTTCATTTTACCGATACAGATATCATCAGCGAAGCAATAAATGATTTGGATAAAGTAATTTCTATGCAATTTCCTATTGCGAAAGCAAGGGACAAATCTTATTTAGAATGGCGTTTCAAAGATCCTTCTGCTTCGCATAGAATCATTTATTGTTACAAAAATGAAACGCTAGTGGGATATTGCATTTATTGTATTGAAAAAAATTTACTTCTATTAATTAAAGATATCTATTCATTAGAAAATGATGCTTATTCAATGTTGTTTAATAAAATATATCAAATAACTATTAATAATAAATTAAAAGGAATTTATTGCTGGTCAAATAAAAATTCATTTTTTTCTAAATTATTAAAACAACGGCTCTTTATGAAAAATCCTTTTAATAAAGGCATTATGACTTATCCCTTTTACTTTTCAGTTTTTGAGAATATCAATGTATCCCCTTCGAATTTCATTACCGATATAAAAAACTGGAACTTGCTCCCTATAGATTATGATGGCTAAATTCTAAATGCTTACTTTTAAAATAATATGAAGCTGATAGATTCATTAAAAAAATATTATCGTAGGCAGGTTTTTATTCCCGCATGGTATTCTATTGTAATTAATTCTAATTATATCATCTCAAGAGGCATATCATCAGGTATTAAAAAAAATGCACACTATATGGTAGGGACGATGCTTGACTTTGGATGCGGGACGAAACCATATCATTCACTGTTTAATGTAAAACATCATATAGGGGTTGAAATAAAGAACTCTGCACACAACAATGATATTTCTTTTGTTGATAAATTTTATGATGGAAAAAAGATTCCTTTCGATGATGAATATTTTGATTCACTATTTAGTTCCGAGGCGTTGACCCATATTTTTAATGTGGAAGAAATAATTCCTGAATTAAACCGGGTACTCAAAAAGAATGGCTGTTTTTTACTTACCGTTCCTTTTGTATGGAAGGAAAATGAAAAGCCCAATGACAGCGTACGCTATACTTCTTTTGGAATTAAATATTTATTGAAAAAAAATGGATTTGAAATTATTGTTCAGGAAAAAAAAGGCAACTACTTGCTGGTAGTAGCACAATTATTCAATGATTATTTATTTACAGCAATGCCCAATATAAAACTCATTAAATTCTTTTTTACTCTACTTATTATTTTCCCCTTAACCCTTGTTGAACTATTCTTCTCCTTTATTTTACCGGTTAATAAGGATATTTTCATCAATAATATCATTGTTGCCCGAAAGAAATGAGTAACCTTAATGCGAAGTACATAAAAATACCTACTATTGTTATTTATAAACTAATTATAATTAATGAAAACAATTTTAATAACCGGAGGCACCGGCTTTTTAGGAAGAAGATTAGGTTTGGCTCTTAAAAATAATTATAAAGTAATTCTTTCGGGCAGAAATAATAAGCAAAATCTATTTGCGCAAAAATTCTCCGGATGTCATGTAACTCCACTTGATGTAACAAACATAGAGGCAGTAAGGGATGTTGTAAACGAATATAAACCTCAAATAATCATTCATGCTGCCGCCACTAAATTTGTTGACTTGTCTGAAATATTTCCTATGGAATGTGTTGATGTTAATGTTATCGGAAGTCAAAATATTGCTAGAGTTGCTGTTGATAAAAATGTAGAAGTTGTTATTGGAATTTCCACAGACAAAGCATCTCCCCCGGTTCGCAATACTTACGGATTAACAAAAGCTTTAATGGAACGACTCTTTTGCTCCATGAATGAGAAATCTTCTACCAAATTTGCTTGTGTACGCTATGGGAATGTGGCATGGTCAACTGGTTCTGTTCTTCCAATATGGAAAAAGATGCATGAAGAAACCGGAGTAATTGGCACAACAGGTCCTGAAATGCGAAGATTCTTTTTTACTGTAGATGAAGCTGTAAATTTAGTTTTAACATCGCTTAACAAAATTCAAGATGTAAAAGGAAAAGTGCTGTCAAGAAAAATGAAAGCTGCGCAGATAGAAGATATTTTAAAACTATGGACTGAATTAAATGGCGGCAGATATGAAAAAATAGAAGGAAGACCGGGTGAGCGTGATGATGAATTTTTAATAGGTGAACTTGAATTGCCTTATACTGAAGAAGTAATGTATAATAACATAACTCATTATCTGATTTCTTTTAACCATAAGGTAAAAAAACCTATTGCTTTCGGACTTTCTTCAGCGAATACAGACAAATTAACAAAAGAGGAAATAACTAATATTATTAATTTCCCACCCTTAGAAGAAAACTAGCATGCAAAACATTAACCATGCAGTAATTATTGCTGCCGGCAGAGGACAGCGAATGATGCCCCTTACAAAAAAGCTTCCGAAAGCCATGGCAAACTATGATGGCTCAACTCTCATTGCAAATGGCATAGAAAAATTAAAACTCCACATTCCAAATGTTCATATCACCGTTGGATATCAAAAAGCTTTATTGGCAAAGCACGTAATCGAACATAATGTTTCAAGCATTTTTAATACTGAAGGGAAAGGTAATTGCTGGTGGATTTACAATACATTATTAAAATTTATTAATGAACCGGTAATTGTATTGACCTGTGATAATGTCGTAGAATTAGACATTGACTTATTAACTAAAAATTATTTTCATCATGGCGAACCTGCCTGCATGGTGATTCCCGTAAAACCTGTTGAAGGACTTGATGGCGATTATATTTTTCATAATAAAAATGTTGTGCATGAATTGAGTCGCTTAAAAACATCTGATATTTATTGTTCAGGCATTCAAATTATAAACCCTGCAAAAATTAATTCATCAATATCTCCTGTGGAAGATTTTAATTTATTATGGAAATACCTTATTGAACAAAAACAATTATACTGTTCTGATATTTACCCATCAAAATGGTTCACGGTAGATACTGTTGAACAATTAAATACGCTTCAAAGTAATTCCTCCTATTCAGCACCTATGTAAATGTCGAATATTTTAGTTCTTACTTACTGGAGTTATAACGATGCGCTGGTTCAGGCGTACACTCTTCCCTACTTAAAAATTATAAAAAACAATCTTCCGGTAAATAGTAAAATATACCTTCTAACATTAGAAAGGAATAACAATCAAATAAATGAAAAAGGAGATGAACAAATACAATGGGTGCCATTTCATTATTACTCATTCGGGATATTGGCCTCTTTTCAATGGATTAGAATAATTATTTCTCTATGGTGCCTGATTGTATTTAAAAAAGTAAGCGCCATTCATTGTATGGGCACTCCCGCAGGCATGATAGGATATATTTTATCAATATTCACAGGAAAGAAATTAATCATTGACAGCTATGAACCGCACGCTGAATCTATGGTAGAAAACGGAACATGGAAAAAAAATGGACTGCCATACAAAATACTTTTTCTGTTTGAAAAGCTTCAAACCAAACGGGCTTTTGCAGTTATTGCCGCAACTGCATCTATGAAATCTTATGCTTTAAAAAAATATAATGCAGCACTGAATAAATTTTATTCAAAACCGGCTTGTATAGACCTTGATTTGTTTGCATTTAAATACTCAAAAAATAAAGAACTATTAAATAAATATAATTTAAACAATGACAATATTATTTGTGTTTATGCCGGCAAAATAGGCGGGATCTATCTTCAGGAAGAAATTTTTGACTTCTTCTCTGTGTGTTGTAATTATTGGAAAGACAAATTCAGAATAATACTATTGCCTAATACTATTTCTAAAAGTGAAATAGAAATCTATTTGAAGCAAAAAAAAATTCCAAAAGATATTTGTATTATAGAATCGATAGAATATGAACAAATGCCGGTTTATCTCGGCTTGGCTGATTTTGCCTTAAATCCTGTAAAGCCGGTTCCAAGTAAACAATATTGCACCTCACTAAAGGATGGAGAATATTGGGCAATGGGATTGCCTGTTGTAATTACAAAAAACATTTCAGATGATTCCAGCATTATTGAAGAAAACGATATTGGAGCTGTGTTGTATAATTTCGATAAAGAAAATTATCTTGCTGCAGTAAAAAAAATAGATGCAATATTAAATTCACCTTCCTTGCAAAAAAAGAAAGAAGAAATCAGAAATATTGCAAAAAGATTCAGAGGGTTTGAGGTTGCGGAGAAAATTTATCAAGAGATTTATGCGTAGTTATATATGCTTTCCCGTAATTTACAATCATCAGCCCGCTCAATAAAAATGGAATCATCGGTATTCTCAGCCGCACCAATGCCCCGAAATTTGAAGTGGAGATAGCAACAGAAAAAGCAAAGAACACAGCAAATATTAAGCAGAAAAGAACAAGTGGAATAGTAACAAGATTGCTCAATGCTTTCACTGGTTTTCTGAGCAGAACAAAAAAAGTGAATCCCAAAATAATAAGATTCTCTATCCCTGATAAAACCATCACTATGTTTTTTGTTTCCCACAAAAATGGCCTGAATAATCCTGTAACTGTCGCAATAGGAAATTTTGAAAACACACCGGAGAGTGTGGGGTCGTAATCTCCAAGGTCAAAAGAATTTCCATGGTAATAATCCTGTTTTAAATCTAAAGAAGCGATTTGCGCTTTTTCTATCATACTGTCCATGGTACTGTATGTTCCAAGATTAGAACTCGTGACCATCCAGATTCCAACACCTATCGCAACTCCCACAGCAGCAATCACAGGGGCAGCAAAAATCCTGACTGCCAGATTTTTTATTTTGCTCAAACGGTTCCAAACCATCCACAGCATAGATCCTGGCAGCAAGCCCACAAAAATATAGGGTTTGATAGTAATCAAAATGAATATTGAAATAGCAAGTGCTGTCAGTGGGAATATAATTCTATCTCTTTTAATGAAAATTCTGTAAAACGCATAACAGTACCACCCTGCAGCAGCGAGCGTCCATGAGTCCTTCAGGATTCCTGAACCCCAGAACAAAACGGAAGGAACAAAAAGAAGAGTAACAGCAAAGTACTTGTACAGGAATGGATAAGAATCACAAAACACTTCATATAATTTCCACACACCCGTGAAACTAACCACTGCCATAAGTACGGATGAAACAAGGTAACTGTCAAAACTTAACAGTTTAATTGGTACAAGAAGTCGATCTACCATGAATGCGTTTGAATCATTCCAAAAAATGAGATACCCGGTTTCGTTTGTGAAATAAGAAGGGGTTTCCTTTGAGAATGGCAATAGCCATGCATTGAAAAAATCAACAGGTGAATAAAATAGTAATTTCAGTAATGCAGAACTATCATCATTATAATTCAATGTATCTCCACCACCTTCATAATAATAAGTATATATCAAACACAAACCAATAGCTCCGCCAATCTTGGCATAAAGCCCCCATAAAAAATATTTATAAATAGGATTCTTTTTTATTCCCCTTTTTTTAATAATGGAGGCAATAACATAAATAACGAGGATATAAAAAGGAGCAAGCAGCCAATCAAGATAGGTAATGATGGAGGAGTTCATTTAAACAAATTTACAAGTAAAATTTTACCGAGATGTATATGAAATGTATGGATGCCGGATACTCCGTATCAAATATTCAATTTATCGCTTATTCCTTTCTGAACACTATTCCATCTGCTCAGTAATTCATATAAAATCCAAAAGGGATTGTTCAATTCTTTCAGAAGAGGATATCTTTTATTCAATTTATTTATAGAAAAAATGAAGGGATTATACAATCAATTCTAAACTTCATATAAAACGTAAAAAACCTTGTTAACTAAATTCAACAGATAAAACACTATTCAGAAGATTTCTTTTAATATCATTAACGCATTAAACCATTTATTCAACACATTGAACAATATCCTCAATTTAATATATCTTGTTTTCAATACTTCTTTCAATAGGTTCTGAACTCCATGTAATATCCTTAATGGATCTATCGAAATCTTCTGAAACTTTTTAAGTTTTTTCACTGGCAGAATATGATTGTGCCGAAAAAAAAATCCATAGCTAAATTTTCAATTTTAACATTTGCAAAAACCCCATCGAAGAAATCCGCCCATCTGCATTTCATTTCTATTCATTCGCAGAACATTTATTATCACCGGTCGCATTTAACACTTTTCTCCTATGAAAATTACAAGTTTGGCAAGCGCTTTGTTGTATAGTATTCAGTTGCCTGATGCTGCAAACAGGCACTCCGGTGGACGGGAAAGTAAGCCCTCTCTACGTTCTTTCCGCACCGGCAACTGGAATACAGGGAGGGCACAACTAAACCTTTAAAAAGTCATGAGACGAATTAAAGTAAGTTTAGGACTGAGCGGGATGAGTGTGTCGGAATTGATTGCATTCGCCTTGCATGTTGTTACCAAAATGACAGGCAATGCTTTCTTCCCCACTCCTTCTCCTTCACTTGGAAGTTTGTACAATGCAGGCATTGCCCTGCAAAATGCATCTGACCAGGCGCAAGGCGGAGGCACCCAGCAGACAGCCGTAATGCACCAGAAGCGTGAGCTACTCGAAGGAGTACTCACTTCTGAAGGACATTACGTGGAGGATACAGCCAACGACCCTGCGAATGCAGCCACAGGAGCGGAAGCAATTATTCTCAGTGCCGGGATGATCGTGAAGCAGTTTAATCCGCCTCAAAAACGGGTGTTTACAGTAGAGAGGGGTGCATTGCCCGGAACTGCTGTACTCTTGGCTGAGCGCGCTGAACGTGGTTTTCACGAGTGGGAATATTCGCTTGATGCATCTAACCCCTCCTCTTGGATTTCAGTTGACTCGACCTTGAAAGCAACTGTTACCATTAGCGGGCTGGATAACCTGAAGCGTTATTTCTTCCGTCATCGCCTCGTCCTGAAAGAAGGTCCCGCAGTATGGGATGGTCCTATTGACCTGATGGTGCTGTAGAAACCTTCTTGGCTCAAATCAAAACATCATCGTCCGTAAACTGTGATTGTTCCGAACCCCGGTGAAGTATAGTACCCGGGGTTTGGTGTTTTTATATGGCAATTATATTTATCCGCTATCTTTACGAAAAAAAATTGCTGAAAGATTGATTATGCTTCCGTATATTGAAACTCCCGTAAAAATTATTTCTTTTCAGGGTAAAGAAATCGCATCTTTTGTAAAGGAAAAAGATGCACACACACATACAGAGACCATAAATTCTTTTGGTGAAGAATGGCAAAAGTTTAATTTATTTACTGATGAGGAAATACAACATATCGGCAATGAATATTTTGATGTTGTAAAACTATCCGACTTAACAAAAGAGATGGTCGCGCTCGATCTTGGCTGCGGTTCCGGAAGATGGTCACGTTTTCTTGCAGATAAGGTTGGATTTATTGAAGCACTTGACCCAAGCGAAGCGGTTTACAGTGCTGTGAAATTAACGCAGGATAAAAAAAATGTAAGAGTTACTCAAGCAGGAGTTGATAACATTCCTTTTGCTGACCAAAGTTTTGATTTTATCATTTGCTTAGGCGTATTGCATCACCTTCCTCATACAGAAATGGCGCTTGCAAAAGCAGTTAAGAAATTAAAAAAGAATGGGCTTTTTTTGCTTTACCTGTATTACAATTTAGAGAACAGGAATTTTCTATTCCGTCTTATTTTTACTACTGCCAACTTATTAAGAACTATTATTTCGAAAATGCCTTCTTCTCTAAAACATTTTTTGTGCGAAGTAATAGCCGTTCTTATTTACATTCCATTTATTATTGTTGCAAAATGCATGAAAGTTTTTTTTCCAAATAAAAATTATTACAAAAAAATCCCCTTGTCCTATTACTTAGGAAAGAGTTTTACCGTAATTCGCAACGATGCTTTAGATAGATTTGGAACTCCGTTGGAGCAGCGATTTAGCAAAGAAGAAATTAAAGTCATGATGGAAAATGTCGGACTAGGAGAGCTTACATTCTCGCCTAATGAACCATACTGGCATGTAATTGGCAAACGTATTAATTAAGAATGAGAAAAAAAATCCTTTTCATCGCATCGCACCGCAAAGACCGCGCTCCGGGTCAACGATTCAGGTTCGAACAATATTTTGATTATTTAAACCAACACGGTTTCACCTGCGAGTTAAGTTTTTTACTTGACGAAAAAAGTGACAAGGTATTTTATAAACCAGGACATTATTTTTCTAAGCTTGTCATCTTTATTCGAAGCTATTTTATTCGTTTTAAAAATTTACTTCAAAAAAATGATTACGATATTATTTTTATTTTCAGAGAAGCATTAATGACACGCTCGGTTTACTTTGAAAAACAATTCAGAAAAAGCAAAGCAAAATTGGTTTTTGATTTTGATGATGCCATTTGGCATTTTGATATTTCGGAAGCGAATAAAAATCTGGGCTGGCTGAAAAATCCCGAAAAAACTGAAAAAATAATTTCTATCTCTAATTTAGTGATTGCCGGTAATAATTACCTCGCTGATTATGCAAAAAGACATAATGCATGTGTACATATAATTCCTACTACTATTGATACGGATTATCATAAAAAGAAAACTATAAAAAAAGATAATCGAATCTGCATCGGCTGGACGGGAAGCCATACCACCATTCAGCATTTTGAATATGCAATTCCGATGCTGAAAAAGCTGAAAGATAAATACCGTGACAAAATTTATTTCAAAGTTATTGGCGATGAAAATTATTTCAATACAGACTTATCTATTCAGGGAATAAAATGGAGCTTAAAGGATGAAATTGAACAGCTTTCTGAAATAGATATAGGAATCATGCCCTTACCTGAAAATGAATGGACGAAAGGAAAATGTGGTTTCAAGGGACTTCAATACATGGCACTGGAAATTCCCTGCGTGATGTCGCCCATTGGTGTGAACTCAGAAATAATTTCTGACGGTGTAAATGGATTTCTTGCCGATAAAGAGGATGAATGGGTAGAAAAAATTTCAATGTTAATTGAAAATGCTGAACTAAGAAAAAAAATTGGAACAGAGGCAAGAAAAACTGTTATAGAAAAATACTCTGTCGAATCAAATAAAGAAAAATATCTGAATATATTTAACAGATTATTGAGTTAAGGTAAATCCAATTCAATTTCAGAATTACTCTTTGCTAAAAAACTTTAACTTCACGCTAATTTAACTGATGCATCCCTTTTATCTTCTATACATTGATCCGGGCATCGGCAGTTTAGCTGCGCAGGTAATTATTGCCGGCTTTGCCGCGTTTATGATATTTTTCAAAAACAGTTTTAGAAAACTCTTTTCTTTCTGGAAAAAGGATCGGAAAAAAGAAAATCAGAAAAAGATTTCTGAATAATGTCTGTGCTCAGCCAAGATATATCTTCTGTTGAGATTGAACCGGGTTCTTTCCGGGACCCATCCGGCTTTACATTTACATTTGAAAACGAGATTTACAGGGCAATAGCTCCTTCCTATTTTGAAAATTTTTCTCTTCTTATTAATTCAGGATTGTATCAATCTCTTTCATCAAAGAAGTTTGTTGTTAAACATTCTGAAATAGAAAATTTCTTGACAAAGGAATATACAGCATATAAAGTAATTAAGCCGGAACAAATTCCATTTATCTCTTATCCCTACGAATGGTGCTTTAGCCAGCTGCAAGACGCTGCATTACTCACTCTTAAAGTTCAGAAAGAAGCGCTGAAACATGGGATGACATTAAAAGATGCTTCTGCCTATAACGTACAATTCGTAGGAGGAAAACCGATTTTCATTGACACGCTCTCTTTTGAAAAATATGATGAAGGAAAACCGTGGAATGCATACAGGCAATTCTGCCAGCATTTTCTGGCGCCACTTGCTTTGATGAGCTATAAATCCGCAGAACTCTCAAAACTACTTCTTAACTATATTGACGGTATTCCTCTTGAACTTGCTTCGTCCCTCTTGCCTTCAACATCCTATCTGAACAGCGGAATTGCTGCTCACATCATCTTCCACTCAAAAATTCAAAAAAAATATTCCAGAATAAATACAATTAAAAATAAAAAAACTGTTCTCCCTAAATCCAAACTACTTCTAATGATTCAACACATGGAAGACAGTATCCGTACTCTTAAAATAAAAAAAGTAAATAGTAACTGGATAAAATACGAAGTAGAAAATACTTATTCGGAAGAAGTGCTGCATTTAAAAGAACAAATCGTTACGAGCTGGCTTGAAAAATTAAAACCTGAAACCTTATGGGATTTAGGATGCAACATAGGCAAATTTTCGTTGATTGCCTCCAAACACTGCAATTATATTTTATCAATGGATGCTGACCACTATTGCATAGAAAACTTTTATACTGCATTAAAAAACTCAGCCACAAATAATATTCTTCCACTTGTTATTGATTTATCAAACCCCTCCCCTTCCATCGGCTGGGCAAATGCTGAACGCAGAAACATTGCACAGCGGGGAAAAGCGGATACAGTTCTTGCCTTGGCATTGACTCATCACATTCGCATAGGAAATAATATTCCGTTTTCCATAATAGCAAGATATTTTTCAGAGCTTACAGAAGAATTAATAATAGAATTTATTCCAAAAGACGATGCAATGGTTCAGCAAATGATTTCAGGAAGGGAAAATATTTTTAATGATTACACCAACGGGAATTTTATAGCTGCATTTGGAAATTATTTTTCTATTAATGAGACTTTTGCTCTGAAAAATTCAGGCAGAATTCTTTATTCAATGACAAAGAAGTGAAGAGTATTATTAAAAATATTCCTTCTCATTCATTTCTGATAGTCCCTGCGCTGATATTTTTTCTATTTGTTCATAATTATCCAACTACTTCTTTCAAAAGCACTATCAGAAGTTATGAAATTGCCTTTATCTTTTCCATATTGATCTTCTATGTTTCTTATATTTTTAACAAACAAAAGCACAAAGCGGGAGTTGTTACAACTGCTCTTATGCTGGTACTGTTTTTTTATGGCTTCATTTATGAATTAGCCGAAAAATTATATTATAAAGGCTGGTGGCCGTTCTCTGAAATACATCGCTACATACTTATTCTCATATTTCTATTTGTCATTTTATTGTGTTATTTTTTATTCAGAACAAAAAGGACATTCCATTCACTGACTTATGCTTTCAACATTTTCGTCCTGCTATTATTTTTGATTAATATTATTCAGCTTTCCATTTCTACTTCTAAAGCAGGGGAAAAAAGCTTTGATACTGAGCCATCCACAAAAATAAATTCACTTACTACTGATTCGCTTCCTGATATTTACTACATCCTTCTTGACGGCTATGCAAATGATTCCGTCCTTTCTGAAATTTATCATTACAAAAAAAATAATCTTACTGATTATCTTTCAGGAAATAATTTTTTTATCGCGAAAAACAGCCGAACAAATTATATATCCACCTATCCCTCTCTTTCAAGTTCGCTGAATTATTCTTACTTAGAAAGCAATGAGAAAAAAAATATCATATATAACAACAAGGTGTCGGAATATTTAAAAAGTAAAGGGTATAGAATTGTTCATGTCAGGTCGGGATTTGCTGTAACACGCGAAAATTATGATGCGGATACAACCATTGTTCTCGAAAATTTGAGCGAGTTTGAAAGAACATTGCTTCGGTATTCGATTTTTCGTCTCGATGATTTATTGGGATACGCCCGCTACAAAACATTGAAAGAACAATTATCGGTTATGTATAATATTTTTTATGTGAAGGGACCTAAATATGTTTTCATTCATATTGTTTCTCCGCACCCGCCTTACGTATGTGATGAAAACGGAAATTTCAAATCAAGTCCGCGTGTTATCAATGCATGGTGGGAGCCAAAAGAAGATTATTTAGTCCAATTGAAATACATCAACAAAGAAGTAATAAATTTTATATCAGAAGTATTCAGGCACAGCAAAATAAAACCGATCATTATCGTTCAGTCAGACCATGGACCGTGGATACAATCGGCTTCTTTTAGAAACATCTACGACACCAGAAGCATGATATTAAATGCCTATCATGTTCCATATAAATGGAAAGACAAACTTTATTCAGACATTACGCCTGTCAATTCATTTCGATTTATCTTTAACGGATTATTTAATGATTCGCTTCCTGTTCTGAAGGATATTCCGCTGGATTCTGTTTCGATAAAAAACAATATGAATGCAAACTTAATACTTGAATAATGAAAATTCTTATCACAGGCGGAGCAGGTTATATTGGCTCACACACTATTATAGAAATGCTTGAAACTACTTCATGGGATATCCTTTCTGCGGATAATTTTTTCAATTCGTTTCCGACCATATTCGATAGAATAAAAACTATTACAGGAAATTCAATCAGTAATTATGAAATTGATCTATGCAATAAAAGCTTCACGAAAAAGATTTTTTCTGAAAATCCTGACATACAAGGAGTGATTCACTTTGCCGCCCTCAAATCAGTTCCCGAGTCAGTTGCCAATCCTGAATTGTATTATCATAATAATAATGAATCCTTAAAAAATGTTCTTTCATGTTTGAAAGAATTTGGAGTTGAAAATTTTATTTTTTCTTCTTCATGTTCCGTTTACGGAAATATAAATACACTTCCCGTCAACGAAGACACTCCGCTCCAGAAAGCTCAATCCCCCTATGGACACACCAAGCAAATGGGAGAAGAAATCATAGCTGAGTTTTCAAAAAGTAATCCTGACATTCATTCAATTGCCTTACGTTACTTTAATCCTGTTGGTGCGCATACTTCGGGGTTGATTGGTGAACATCCCAGAAGAAAATGCGATAACCTGGTTCCTGCAATAACTGAAACAGCAATTGGTATGGCTGAACATTTTATTGTCCATGGTGATAATTATAACACACGTGATGGTTCCTGCATTCGCGACTATGTTCACGTTTCTGACATTGCAAATGCGCATATACTTGCCTTGAAATATTTAATGAAAGAAAAAGTAAAAAACAATTTTGAAATTATTAATCTCGGGACAGGGAAAGGCATTTCAGTAATGGAAGCGATTAACGCATTTGAAAAAGTCAGTGGTAAAAAATTAAATTACATTATCGGTCCACGCAGAGAAGGTGATGTGGAATCCATTTTTTCTGATTCTTCTAAAGCACAACGGATTCTTGGCTGGGCGCCCAAATACAATATTGAACAGATGATGGAGAGCGCATGGAAATGGCAGTTGAATTTATCACGTGCTAATCAATGATGGTATTTTTCTCCTTTCAGAATCGTAAACGCACGGTATAATTGTTCAAGGAAAATTACTCTCACTAACTGATGCGGAAAAGTCATTTTCGATAATGAGATTTTCATGTTCGCCCGACTATAAACTTCTTCCGAAAATCCGTAAGCTCCTCCAATCACAAAGACAAGATTCTTAGTTGAAATATTCTGATGGTGAATTAATGTTTTCGCAAATTCAACAGAAGAAAGTTCTTTTCCTTTTTCATCAAGCAGAATCAATACATCCTTCTCGCCTGCTCTTTTCAGCATACCTTCTGATTCCTTTTTCCTGATTTGAGTTTCATCGCCCCTTCCTGCTTCAATCTCCACCAAACTGAATTTACAATAATGGTTAATCCTTTCTATATACTGTTTCATTCCTTCAGCAATGTGCTTTTCAGATGTTTTTCCCATACAAATAAGAGCGATATTCATGGTTGGTTTTCGGGGGCTAAAAAAGTATAAATTTGTTCCATGGCAAAAATAACATTCACTTTGGCTTGATAATTGTATTTAATCTGAAAACGAATATATGCACACACTTCTCTCCATACTGATGTTTTTCACACTGATTCAGCCACCAACTGAACCGGTTTTGGATATCTCCGATGATGTTGCTGCTGCCGTTAAAACAGGAAACGCTGCAAGTGTGGCTAAATTTTTCTCTGCCAATGTTGACCTCAAAATTCTTGATAAGGAAGATATTTACAGTAAAGCGCAGGCAGAACTGATTCTTAAGGACTTTTTTTCAAAGAACCCCATCAAATCATTTGCGGTAATGCATAAAGGCACTTCCAAAAGTGGTGACCAGTTTGCCATCGGAACTTATGAAACAACAGCAGGAAAAAAATTCCGTTCCTATTTTCTTTTCAAAAAAGAAGGCGCAGGTTTAACTATTCAGCAATTCCGATTCGAAGTTCAGGATGAATAATTTTCAATCCTTCTCTCTTCTCTCAAATAATTTTGACTTACATCAATTTGTTTTCTCATCACTGAAAGAAGATATCGGTAATGGTGACCATACTACTCTTTCTTGCATTCCGGAGAATGCTAAAGGAAAATCAAAACTCATTATTAAAGACGATGGAATCATTGCAGGAGTTTCTCTTGCTGAAAAAATCTTTCTTTCTTTCGATAAAAATCTGCGGATAAAATTTTTTCTGCCAGATGGAACAAAAGTCAAAAAGGGAGATATTGCTTTTATTGTAGAAGGCAGCGCACGTTCCATTCTCACTGCAGAACGACTTGTTCTCAATTGCATGCAACGCATGAGCGGAATTGCAACGCAGACAAATAAACTTATTACTCTTTGCAAACCATATAAAGTAAAACTTCTTGATACACGAAAAACAACACCTCTTCTCCGCGATCTGGAAAAATGGGCGGTAAGAATTGGCGGAGGATATAACCACCGCTTCGGATTGTATGATATGATTCTCATTAAGAACAACCATATTGATTTCGCGGGAGGAATTAAACAAGCAGTTGAATCTGCAAATGCTTATCTCAAAAAGAAAAAATTAAAACTTCAGATTGAAATTGAAGCGAGAAACCAGAAAGAAGTAAAAGAAATAATATCCATCGGAAGTGTTGACAGGATTCTTCTTGATAATTTTTCAATTTCTGAAATCAAAAAGGTTCTTCATCTCATCAATGGAAAGTTTGAAACCGAAATTTCAGGAGGAATAAATGAAAAAAATATTCGTAGGTACGCCTCCTGTGGCGCTGACTATATTTCCGTTGGTGCACTTACTCATAGCGTAAAGAGTCTCGATATGTCTTTAACAGCCATCTGAATCTTTTCCCTATTTTTATCTTTCATTTATTCCTCTGATTAGTGTCTGACATTCCCAAAACATATTCTCCAAAAGAAGTTGAATCCAAATGGTATTCTTATTGGCTGGAGAAAAAAAATTTTCATTCCAAACCGGATGAACGCGAGCCGTACACCATTGTAATTCCTCCGCCAAATGTTACGGGCGTTTTGCACATGGGGCACATGCTCAATAATACGATTCAGGATGTATTGATTCGCAGAGCCAGGTTGCTTGGCAAAAATGCATGCTGGGTTCCGGGAACTGATCATGCGAGTATTGCAACAGAAGCAAAAGTGGTTGCTATGCTGGCTGAAAAGAAAATAAAGAAGTCGGACATAACCCGCGAAGAATTTCTCAATTATGCATGGGAATGGAAAGAAAAATACGGAGGAATCATTCTCGATCAATTAAAAAAACTTGGTTGCTCCTGCGATTGGGACAGAACTCGCTTCACGATGGAAGATTCTCTGAGCGAAGCGGTGATTGATGTGTTCATTGATTTACATAAGAAAGGATATATCTACCGCGGAGTGCGCATGGTGAACTGGGATCCGAAAGGATTGACCGCGCTTTCAGATGAAGAAGTGAATTACAAAGAAGTAAATTCAAGATTGTTTTATGTAAAATATCAGATTGAAGGAACTTCTGATGAATGGATTACGATTGCAACCACTCGCCCCGAAACAATTCTTGGTGATACTGCTATTTGCGTTCATCCGGAAGACGAGCGTTACAAAAAATTAAAAGGAAAGAAAGCAATTGTTCCGCTCGTCAACAGAAGTGTTCCGATTATTTTTGATGAGTATGTGGATAAAGAATTCGGAACAGGTGCGCTCAAAGTCACTCCCGCGCACGATATCAACGACTATAATCTTGGAATTAAGCACAAACTCGAATCCATAGACATTCTGAATCCTGATGGAACGATGAGTAAGTCATCGCAATTATTTATTGGCGAAGACAGATTTATTGTCCGAAAAAAAATCGTGAAAGAACTGGAAGAAAAAGGGCAGCTTGTAAAAACAGATGATATAAAAAATAAAGTCGGCTACAGCGAACGGACAGACGCGGTGATTGAGCCGAAACTTTCCATGCAATGGTTTTTGAAGATGGATAAGATTTCAAAACCTGCACTGGAAAATATTCTGAACGGAGAAATAAAATTAATTCCTGATAAATTCATCAACACTTACAAGCACTGGATGGAGAACATGCACGACTGGTGCATTTCGCGTCAGCTTTGGTGGGGACAACGGATTCCGGCTTGGTATGATGACAAAGGAAATTTTGCTGTAGCAAAAACAAAAGAAGAAGCAATAGCGAAACTCAAAACAGAAAAAGTAAGACAAGATGAAGATGTATTAGATACATGGTTCTCTTCCTGGCTCTGGCCTATTTCTGTTTTTGACGGATTCAAAGACCCGAATAACAAAGACATTCAATATTATTATCCCACAAATGATTTAGTAACAGCGCCTGATATTTTATTTTTCTGGATTGCCAGAATGATTATTGCCGGTTACGAATACAAAAAAGAAAAACCATTCCAGAATGTTTACCTGACAGGAATTGTGCGCGACAAGATTGGAAGAAAGATGAGCAAACAACTCGGCAACTCTCCCGACCCGATTGAACTCATGGAAAAATTCGGAGCCGATGGCGTGCGGGTTGGAATGCTTCTCTGCGCTCCGGCAGGAAATGATTTGCTGTTTGACGAATCATATTGCGAGCAAGGAAGAAATTTTTCTAACAAGATTTGGAATGCGTTTCGTTTGATAAAAATGTGGGAAGTAAATTCTTCAGCGCAAAGCGAAGGAAACAAAATTGCAGTAGAATGGTTTAATGCAAAGTTCAATGCTGAACTGGAAAACATAAACGATTTATATTCAAAGTTCAGGTTATCTGAAGCGTTGATGGCGACATACAAACTTCTATGGGATGATTTCTGCGCCTGGTATCTGGAAATGATAAAGCCGGAATTTGTAGACGGAAAATCAAATCCTATTGACAAAACAACTTATGACGCTACAATAAATTTCTTTGAGAAGCTTTTGAAAGTTCTTCATCCCTTTATGCCGTTCATCACAGAAGAAATCTGGCATCTTATAAAAGACAGAAAAGAAAAAGAATGCATTATTGTTTCTGAATGGCCGCAAGTTATAGATTTCAACAAGCAACTTGTTCAAGATTTTGAGGGAATAAAAACACATATTACAACAATCAGGAACGTTCGTAAATCTCAAAACATTTCACCGAAAGAAAAGATAGAATTACATGCTGATTCTTCTCTACCTTCTGAATTAGTACTACGATTTGATTCGATTGTTATTAAAATGTGTAACCTAAGTTCATTCAAACATAATTCTAAAAAACCAAACAACTCGATTTCTTTTCTCTCTTTAGCTACAGAATTTTATATTCCTATCTCAACCTCAATAAATATAAATGAAGAAAAAGAAAAACTATCGAAAGAATTGGAATACAACAAAGGTTTCCTCCAATCCGTTCAGAAAAAATTATCAAACGAGCGTTTTGTTTCAAGAGCTAAGCCAGAAGTAATTGAAATGGAAAGGAAAAAACAAGCAGATGCAGAAACAAAAATCAAAGCCATTGAAGAACAACTTGCCTCTCTAAAGTAATGCCAGTGAAGAGCAAATATTACTTCTTACCTCTTGCCTCTTGCCTCTTATTTTTCTCTGACTGCTCTCTATTAGGCATTCACAAAAGCGTTCACATTCCCAAGCACGCAGGTAAATACCCAAAGTTTTCAGAAACCACAAAACTTTTAGGAACGGAAAACACTAAATACCGCAATTGCTTTGATGCTACCTACTATGAATTGAATGTAACTGTTGACGAAAAGAAAAAATACCTGAAAGGAAAAGTAATTATTAGTGCCATTGCTCTTGCTGATTTTGACACATTGCAAATTGATTTGTATGAGAACATGAAGGTGAATACTATCGGATTTGCCACATTAAATTCCATTCAGGAAAAGGATACAAAATTCATAAATACATCTTACATCCGCAAGCACGGTGCCATCTTCATCGCATTCAAACAAAAGACAGGAGAAATATTCAAACTCAATATTGATTACGAAGGTTCACCGCTTGTTGCAAAAAAACCACCCTGGAAGGGAGGATTCGTCTGGAAAAAAGATAAAGAAAAAAATCCCTGGATAGGCGTTGCCTGCGAAACCGAAGGCGCGTCTCTTTGGTGGACCTGCAAGGATGTGAACAACGATGAGCCCGACAGCGCTGCAGTAAATATCACCGTTGCAAAAGATTTAACAGCCGTGAGCAACGGGCATTTTATCAGAAAGGAAGAAAATGGAAATCTTGTTACTTACCAATGGCGAATTTCTTATCCCATCAATTTATATGATGTGAGTATTTATATCGGAAAGTTTTCCCTTCTCGCAGATACTTACACAATGCCTTCCGGAAAAATTCTGCCCATCAATCATTATGTGCTGACTTACAATTATGAAAAAGCAAAAAAACATTTGCCTCAGGCAAAGGAGCAGATTGCTTTCTACGAAAAAGCTTTTGGAGAATACCCATGGTATATGGATGGTTACAAACTGATTGAATCTCCCTATGAAGGAATGGAGCACCAAACCGCTATTGCTTACGGGCACGGATATAAAAACAGTTTCGGTGGAAATTTTGACTACATCATTCTTCACGAAAGCGCTCATGAATGGTGGGGAAATGCCATCACCGCATCTGATTTTTCCGATGTGTGGCTGCAGGAAGGTTTTGCAACATACAGCGAAGCATTGTATGTAGAAAGCACGCAGGGAAAAAATGCTTATTTAAACTACCTGGTTTTCTACCGCCTCTTCATAAAAAACAAATGGCCAGTTGTCGGGCCTGTTGACAGAAGATATTTTGATTACCGAAACAGCGATTGCTACCAGAAAGGCGCTTGGGTGCTTCACACGCTCCGCTCAACCATCAATGATGATGCAGTATTTTTTGACATACTGAAAACTTTTTTCGACAGATACAAACTTAAAACAACCAGCTCTAAGGATTTTATTTCTGTGGTGAACGAAAAAACAAATGAAAATTACAACTGGTTCTTTAATCAATATCTCTATAAGCGGGAAGCTCCCGTGTTTGAATATTACTGGGAAGGCGAGAATTTCTATTATCGGTGGAAAAATGTTGGAGCAGATTTCAAAATGCCTGTTGAACTCATGCTGGACGAAATCGTTAAGAAAAGTTTAACGCCCTCCAATACAATTCAGAAAGCATTCATCTCCAAGCAGACCTACAAACAGATTTCCTTTAACGACTTCATGCTTCTTTACGGTGTGGAAGAAAATAAAAAAATGAAAAAGAGAGTCATTGGTCATTAGTCATTAGTCATTTCCATCTGCCTTCTCCCCTATTACATGTTCTATGCGTAACCTTTCATCTTGTAAACAATCATTCCAATCCATTCATGGATGAGAGCATCCCATTTGAGAAGCGTTTCAACATCAGGAATAAACAGATGATCAAATGAGTAGCGCCTTACAGGACTTGCATTGCGGTCAACGCTATAGGGAGAAACATTAATTCTAACTTTATTAAAACAGCCGAATGCCCTGCGCATATGGCTGGCAGAAGTGATAAGCAAAAATTTTCCGCTCTGATATTGGTGCTCTTCTAAAAACCCTTTTGCGTTAATGGCATTCTCATGCGTGTTGCGCGATTCATTTTCAATCCAGATGTCTTTGTCAGGAATTCCTATCGTAAGCAAATACCTGCGCACAAACATTCCTTCTTTAATATGGGCAAACTCAATGCTTCCGCTTCCGCCAACAAAAAATATTTTTTTGATGACGCCTGTTTTATATAATTCCACTGCCTGAAACAATCTGTCAGCTCCTCTGAAAAACTGCAACCGGTCAAAATCTATATCATATTCCAGCATTCCTCCAAGCACAATTCCCGCATCATAGGTTTTCAAATCTTTGTAATGCGTGGCGGGAACTTCCCATACCCGGTTCACTTCTTCGAGAATAAATGAGTTGGAGAAAAAGTAAAACAAACAAAGCGCCCAGATTAAACTTCGTTTTTTCCTTTTAGGATTTTTTGAAAGAAGTGAAAACAAAAGCAGCACAAAAACCCAGATGACCGGAGTAATAAGAAAGGATAATATTTTAGAAATGAAGAAAAACATTTTTACATAATACAAATCAGAAGCGAATTTACGAATCATTTAACTTACCGTACTTTTATAGCCACTGGAGTTATAACTTTTACAATTAAAAATGGCGTCAGAACATTTCTATCCTGTTCTTCTCTTTGACGGTATCTGCAATTACTGCAACCGCTGGGTTAACTTTATCATTCGTCACGATAAGAAAAAGAAATTCCGTTTCACCACTTTGCAGTCGGAGGTGGGAAAAAAAATACTGAAAGAGCATGCTGTTTCTGTAAAAGAAGAAAGCGCAGTGCTGATCTATAATAACAAGGTATATCTCCAATCATCCGCAGGGCTTCATATATTATATCATCTGGGAGGAATTTATTCTCTTGCTTTTGTTTTCATTATTGTGCCCGCTTTCATCCGCAATTTTTGTTACAACCTGATTGCACGCAACCGCTATAAATGGTGGGGAAAAAGAAGCGAGTGCATGATTCCATCTGATGGTGTGAAAGATCGGTTTTTATAATTTCCTCCATGAAACAGGCGGATGTATCCCTTTGGGCAAATCTTTATCCTACAGGGTTTATCCACAAACCAATGTGGCTATCTTTTTATTAATAGATCAGCTAAACGAACAAATTCATTTATGTTTGCATAAACAAAATTGTTTTCCCCCATGAAACATTTTTCTTTATTCAGATGGATTTTCCCTGCTCTCCTTGCAGGATTTTTTATTTGTAAAACTTCCTTCGCTCAGCAAAAAGATTCCGTCAGTACAAAAAAAGATTCTGCTAAAATTATTATCAGCGGATATGTTGACGCTTATTACGCTTATTATACCGACAGCGTTGGCGATGGCAGTTTCCAGAAGTTCCCTTCCGTTTGTCCGCGAAGCGGATTTGGATTAAACACGGCAATGCTCACGGCACAATATGACGCGGAAAAGATCCGGGGAATTGTTGCGCTTCAGTTTGGCGATATTCCGCTAAGCTCCTGGTCGGGCACATACAATAATATAATGGAAGCGCATGTTGGCGTCCGGCTATGCAAAAAGCTCTGGTTCGATGCAGGATTTTTCAGAACGCATTTCGGAACAGAAGGGCTTCTTCCCAAAGAAAACATTGCGAGTTCTATTTCTGTCAATACTTTTTATGAACCGTATTACGAAAGCGGCTTCCGTTTGAATTATAATCCTACTGCTGAACTTTCCATTAATGCGTATGTGCTGAACGGATATAATATCTATGAGGATAACAACAGCATGAAATCATTCGGGTTGCTTGCCACGTATGCGCTTGGAGATAAAGGAAACATCGGCTACAGCAATTACATTGGCGATGACACACCAACAGCTGCCGACAGCATTTCGCACCTGCGCTTTCACAATAATTTATTTTTCAATTACCAGTTCGGAAAACTTAAAATGCAACTGGGAGGAGATTACTGCATGCAGGAAAACGGAGACACATTAAATAAGAACAACGCAACCATGTTTAGCGGAGTGCTTGGATTGAAATATCAACTGAAGAAAAAGTTTGCAGTTTACACAAGAGAAGAAATCTTTAATGACCCGCAGGGATTCATGGGAGGAATTATTATTGACAAACAAAATAAACAAACCGGATTGAAATTGTGGGGAGTCACCGCAGGCGTTGAATACAAACCCACAGACAATTCATATGTTCGCCTGGAGGCAAGACAAATAGAGATGGATGCCAACCAGGAAATTTTCCGCTGGAAAGAAAACGAAGACAGCCGTTTGGAAATCTTATTTCATTTCGGAGTTTCATTTTGAAAAAAAGCCCCTCCCTGCCTCCCCAAAGGGAAGGAGAAAAACAATATGCCCTCAAGCTCCTACCTGCGGTCGCAACCTATGGTTGTCTTCGGGAAGGGTTGGGGATGGGCTACTAAATCTCAATCACCATGTTTGACACAGGAACCACCGGCTTTATGCTTCTTGCAACAAGTCTCGTCATGCTCATGACACCCGGACTTGCTTTCTTCTACGGAGGATTGGCAGGCAAACGAAACATTCTCGGAATCATGATTCAGAGTTTTGTTTCGATGGGAATCACCACCATCATGTGGTATATCTGCGGCTACTCGCTCTGCTTCAGCGGTGATGCTATGGGCGGCTTAATCGGAAATTTTGACAAAGCGTTCATGCGCGGAGTAAATCTGAATTCAGCATTTTCCGGAAACAAAAATATTCCTGAGTTTGTTTTCATGGCGTATCAGATGATGTTCGCCATTATCACGCCTGCGCTTATCACAGGAGCTTTTGTAAATCGTGTAACCTTCAAATCGTATTTGGTATTTCTTGTGCTCTGGCAATTGCTCGTTTATTATCCGTTCGCGCACATGGTGTGGGGAGGCGGATTGCTCGCGCAATGGGGCGTGCTTGATTTCGCAGGAGGTATTGTGGTTCACGCCACCGCAGGATTTGCTGCACTGGCTTCAGTTATATATGTTGGAAAACGAAGAGACAAAGAATCTGTTCCGAACAGTATTCCGCTCATCGCCATCGGAACCGGTTTGCTTTGGTTCGGCTGGTATGGATTCAATGCAGGCAGCGCGCTGGATGTAAATGCAGTTACGGGTCTTGCTTTTCTAAATACAGATGTTGCCGCCTCATTCGCTGCCATCACATGGCTCGTCATTGAATGGTCATTAGTGAAGAAGCCAAAGTTTGTCGGACTGCTCACAGGCGCAGTGGCGGGACTTGCCACCATCACTCCCGCGGCAGGATTTGTTTCGCTCAACGCGGCTGTAGCCATCGGCATTGCATCAGGAAGTATCTGCTACCTGGCAGTGCATCTTAAAAATAAAATGGGATGGGATGACGCGCTCGATGTGTGGGGCGTTCACGGAATTGGCGGATGCCTCGGCACCATTCTTCTCGGAGTGTTCGCATCAAAGTTTGTAAATGCCGCTGGCGCTGACGGTTTGCTTCACGGTGGTTCAACTTTCTTCATGCATCAGGTGATTGCCGTGCTGGGCGCCTGCCTCTATGCGTTTGTGTTTACGTACGCAATGCTCTTTTTGATAAATAGGGTTGCCAAAGTGCGGGTGAACGAAACAGGCGAGGATAAAGGGCTGGATGAATCAGAACACGGTGAGAAAGCGTATGATGAGGGGGTTTTGTAAGAGAGATTCGTTATCTGTACCATTGGTAGTGATTTCGGAAAGCCGAGTTGTTTTAGTATAACTTAACCTTAACCTCAACCTTAATTAATATTTCAGATTTTTGTAATGACTAATTTCTTCTTCCCGTAATCAATCACGGCTTTGTATTTTTTGAGGAGGTCGGAACCCAGCACGCCATCAATGGGTTTTTGTTTCATCTGTTTGTACGCTGCATTCACATGGCTCAAATCTATCACAACGGTTTTATAGTTTTTGATTTCAATCTTTCCCAGAGAAATCTTCTCCATCACCACTAAATGGCTTTTCATATCATTCGTGCCCAGCCCGGTGGAGAGTTTGTCGTGCTTCTCCAGCTTTTCTGACTTAAGGAAATGTTTAATACGCGTGTTATCAAAAACCGTTTGCGATGCGCCTGTGTCAATCAGCGCTCTGGCAGCTTTTCCGTTTACACGGATGGAAATCAGAAGATGAAAGCCATCATCGAGTTTTAAGATTTGAATTGGAATGGAAGTAGTCATTTGTTGTCTTGCCCTAAATCCCTAAAGGAAATAAAGTCCCAAATTCCAAATTCCAAGTCCAAAATTCCAAGGGAAAGCCGATGTCGGCTGCTTCTTTGGACTTGGTACTTGGGGCTTGATGCTTGGGACTTTCATTTTCTCCCTTTAGGGATGGGGCACTGCTGTCAGGCAGTTACTTTCATATTATCCAGCACGCCCATCACTTCCTTCACGGCTTTTGCTGAATCATCCAACAATTTTTTCTCTTCGGCATTCAGTTTGAGTTCGATGATCTGCTCAATACCGTTCTTACCGAGTTTAACAGGAACGCCCAGATAAATGTCTTTCATTCCGTATTCTCCGTTGAGCAGCGCGCACACCGGGAAAATCCGTTTCTGGTCAAGCGCAATGGCTTCTGCCATTTGAGCGGCAGCAGCGCCCGGTGCATACCAGGCAGAAGTGCCAAGAAGGTTTACAATTTCTCCACCGCCTTTTTTAGTGCGGTCAATGATGGCATCTAATTTATCTTTCGCGATAAGTTCGGTGACCGGAATTCCGCTAACGGTAGTGTAGCGCGGCAGCGGAACCATGGTATCGCCATGCCCGCCCATGAGCACCGCCTGAATATCTTTGGGTGAGCAATCTAATTCCGTAGCAAGGAAAGCGCGGAAGCGGGCTGTATCTAAAATTCCTGCCATTCCGAAAACTTTTGAAGAAGGTTTTTTCGCGGTGAGATAAGCGCAATACGTCATTACATCCAGCGGATTGCTCACAATGATGAGAATGGTGTTGGGAGAATACTTCAGAATATTTTCGGTAACCGATTTCACAATGCCCGCGTTGGTAGAAATCAAATCATCGCGGCTCATGCCCGGTTTGCGCGGAAGACCTGATGTGATGATAACAATATCCGAGTTCGCTGTCTTGGAATAATCATTTGTGCTTCCCTTCACACGCGAATCATACAGATGAATGGGAGCCGCCTGCCAGATGTCGAGGGCTTTTCCTTCGGCAAAATTTGGTTTGATGTCCAATAGCCAAACTTCGTTGGCATAATCTCTTTGAGCGATAACGTCAGCGCAGGTTGCTCCTACGTTTCCGGCTCCAACCACAGTTATTTTCATTGTAAAAAAGTTTAAGAATTAATAGTATGTTTTAAGTTCGGGGCGTAAATATAGAAAAATGTTGAAACGAAAAAGGTGAGCAGCGTGCGTATGATAAAATGCGTTTCCGCAAGTGCCGGACTAATCGCAATTTTGAGAAAAGAAATAAATAAAGTACATTTGTTTCCTCTAATAAACACAAATGCAAAAAACCGGTTTATACATATTACTGTTCTCCTTGAATTCGGTTCTTTCAAATGCCCAGCCAACCACCGCTATGGATTTCTCCATGACGGATTGCAACGGGCAGGTTCATACTCTTTACAGCGAACTTGATTCAGGCAATGCCATCATCATGGAATTCTGGATGAACAACTGCCAGTCCTGTGTGGATGCGGGTAGTGTGCTGGAAGTAATGTATCAGAATCTGAAACCCACTTGCGGAAACAATGTGCGCTACTTTCAAACAGCTTTTAATAACGCTGAACTCTGTCATGATATTAATACATGGGTGGCAACGAACGGGTTTTCTTCTGTTCCGTTTGATTCGGGTGCGGCACAGGTGGCGTATTACGGTTCTTTCGGAATGCCTACTGTGGCGGTGGCTGCCGGCAACACACACCAGCTTTTATATCTCAGCACACAGGGATTGCCCGTAAATGATACTTCAATAATAGCTACTGCCATCCGGAATTATTGTACAACAGGCGCAGGTGTTTCAGAAAATGATTTTCAGAATTCAGTTATTGTTTCTCCGAATCCAACGAGCGGAGTGTTCAATGTGCAGACCCGCCTGCCGGACGGGCAGGTGAGTAAATTTCAAAACCCGCCTGCGGCATGGGCAGGTGTGCAGATGAACAGCATAGAAGTTTATAATGTATTTGGAGAATGTATTCATCAGCATATCAGCACATCTTCACATCAGCAAATTGATTTGCGCGAAGCGTCCGATGGAATATATTTTCTGAAAATTAATACAGAGCAAGGATTTATCCGAAAAAAGATTGTCGTTGCAAAATAATTTATTATTAAAATATTAAAGGTTTCTTTGTTTTATGCTTTCAAAACAATCAAAAAACAGGTTTTAACATTTTTTATTGATGTTCTGAAATATCTTTCTGATTAATTGGTATCTTTGTTGTAGAAATCATTGAAGTGAAAAAAGTTTTCTCCATATTTCTCACCGTAATTTTCCTCATCAGCGCAATGGGAATGACCATCAATTCTCATTTCTGCGGAAAGAAACTAAGTTCTGTAGGCATTCTTGCCCAGGATTGCAGCTGTAAGAAAAAGTCAGGAATGAAAAAGGGTTGCTGCAAGAATGAAATAAAGTATGTAAAAATTACTGATGATTATTCTCCTTCTTCCCAGTTTCATGTCGAAAAAATTAATATTGCTCCGATAGTTTTGGATTTTTCTTTTCCATCTGCCATCGGCCATCTTACCTCTTCCATTCTTGTCAATAGCCACTCTCCGCCTCCCAAATTTGCGGACAGGGTTATTGCTTTCCATTCCATTCTGGTTTGATTTCTTTTCTCTCGATTTTGCTTTCTTAATTCAGGAAGGTACAAATCTTTTTTTGCTTTTATTCTAAAAAGGCAACTTCATTAACCATTTAAATTTTATTTATTATGAAACAGCACATCCTCTTGATCTCAGCAGTTCTAACGGCAACGGCAATGTCATTCAGTTCATGCAATAATGCCGAAAAACAAGAAAACAAAACCGAACAGGCAGTCAGCAATGATACCGCAAAAGCTGAGTACGCCTGCCCCATGCATCCGGAAATAAAAAGTGACAAACTGGGAACTTGTTCGCAATGCGGAATGGATCTGGAAAAAGTGAAATAAAAAATAACAACAATAAAATAAATTTTAAAACTATGAAAACGAAACACTCTTTAGTATGGCTGATACTCATATCAGTATTTGCTGTTTCCACCGGAAAAATACAAACAAAATCAACTGCTGCCGACACCACTGTTCAAAAAGAAAAAATCACGTATCAATGCCCGATGAAATGCGAAGGTGAAAAAACCTATGACAAATCCGGTAAGTGCCCCAAATGCGGAATGGATTTGGCAAATAAAACTTCCGCTGGCAATTCAAACTGCAAAATGCAAATGAAAGGCAAAGGAATGTGTTGTTCAAAGGCAAATCCGAATGAAAAGAAAACAACATCTCAAACAAACAGTCAGGACACGTTAAAAGCAGTTTATACTTGTCCGATGCACCCTGAAATAAAATCAGATAAGCCCGGCAAGTGTCCGCAATGCAAAATGGATCTCGTAAAACAGAAAAACAATAATGCAAAAGAAATCACAACTGCTTTTCAATGCCCGATGAAATGCGAAGGAGAAAAGACCTACGATAAAAAGGGCAATTGCCCTAAATGCGGAATGTATCTGAAAGAGAAATAGAATAAGAACTGAATGATAAATTTTATTTTATGTTAAACAAAATCATCCGGTATTTTTTAGAAAACAGGTTAGTCGCCTTTCTTCTGCTTTTGGGATTTATCGGATGGGGAATTGCAAATGCTCCGTTCGATTGGAAAATGAATTGGTTCCCGCGTGATCCTGTTGCAGTGGATGCCATTCCCGATATAGGCGAAAACCAGCAAATCATCGCCACAGAATGGATGGGGCGAAACCCTGAAGACATAGAAAATCAAATCACTTATCCGCTCACTACTGCTTTGCTTGGAATTCCCGGTGTGAAAGATATCCGAAGCACCTCCATGTTCGGAATGTCTTTCATCTATATCATCTTTGAAGAAAAGATTGATTTTTACTGGAGCCGTTCCCGCATCCTCGAAAAATTAAATTCGCTTCCGCCCGGCACGTTGCCTTCGGGAGTTCAGCCAACAATGGGTCCGGATGCCACTGCGCTCGGACAGGTTTTCTGGTACACGCTTGAAGGACGCGATCCGAAAACCGGAAAACCAACGGGCGGCTGGGATCCGCAGGAGTTGCGCACCATTCAGGATTTTTATCTGAAGTATGCGCTCAATTCCGTATCCGGTGTTGCTGAAGTTGCATCGGTAGGTGGTTTCGTAAAAGAATATCAGGTGGACATTGATCCCGATGCGCTGAAAGCCCATCGCATTGATGTGGAGCAAGTGATGAATGCCGTAATGAAAAGCAATATTGATGTGGGCGCTGCCACCATTGAAATCAACCGGGCGCAATACTATGTGCGCGGACTTGGGTACATCAAAAAAATTCAGGATCTGGAAAACGCGGTGGTGGATGTGCGCGAAAACATTCCCATCCGCGTAAAAGATGTGGCGAAAGTGAACTTCGGTCCCGCCATCCGCATTGGCGGATTGGATAAAGAAGGCGCGGAAGCAGTTGGCGCTGTGGTGGTGGCGCGTTACAAATCAAATCCATTAGAAGTAATAGATAAAATCAAAAAGAAAATTGCAGAGATTGCCCCTGGTCTTCCTTCAAAAACTCTTGCCGATGGTACGGTTTCGAAAGTTTCTGTAGTTCCGTTTTATGACAGAACCGGATTGATAAAAGAAACAATCGGCACCTTGGAATCGGTGTTATCACACGAAGTGCTCATCTCCATTATTGTAATTATTGTTTTGTTGATGAACCTGAGAGCATCCATCATCGTTTCATTTTTTCTTCCCGTAGGTGTGCTGATGGCTTTCAGCGCCATGAAATTGTTTGGCGTTGACGCCAATATTGTTGCCCTTTCAGGAATCGCAATTGCCATCGGTGTGATGGTTGACCTTGGCATTGTGGATGTGGAGAATATTATCAGGCATCTGGAGATGCCCGAAAATCACAACGCAAAAGGAAAAAAATTGTTAGAAGTAATTTACACGGGCGCTTCTGAAGTAAGAACCGCTGTTACTGTGGCGCTTGCAACCACCATTGTAGGTTTTCTTCCTGTTTTCACTATGGAAGCAGCGGAAGGAAAACTCTTCACCCCATTGGCATACACAAAAACTTTTGCATTAGTTGCTTCCTATATATCCGGCATGATTGCATTGCCGGCATTGACCTATTATATTTTTTCTCTTCGTTCAGATAAAAAGAAACTGCGCACAATATTTAATAGTGTAATAATAATTGCCGGACTGCTATTCACAATTTTCTTTGGAACCTATGCGGCATTAGCGCTTACCGCTCTCGGAATTAATAATTTACTTGACCATCGCTGGGTGGAGAATCGTAAAAATATTCCAAACCTCATTAATAATTTTATCATACTTCTGGCAGCGGGGTATTACCTTGCAGTAGAATGGCTTCCGCTGGGAGCGCACAACAGCACATTTGTAAATTTTCTTTTTGTAGCCGGAATAATTGCCGTAGTGCTTGGAGCCATATCATTAATGGTTCGTAGCTATGAACGGGTATTGCGCTGGTGTTTGGTCAACAAGTGGAAATTTATGATGATTCCGCTTTTTACTCTTCTGCTGGGATTTACAATCTGGACAGGGAGCGAAAAAATGTTCGGATGGGCGGTGGATGGAATAGAAAAAACCGGATTGAATATGCGGCAATCATCTGCATGGGAATATATGACGCACAAATTTCCCGGAACAGGAAAAGAATTTATGCCCTCTTTGAACGAAGGTTCTTTTCTATTGATGCCTACCACCATGCCGCATTCGGGAGTAGAAGAAAATATGGATGTAATTGCCATGCTCGACCAGCGTGTGCGCGCAATTCCTGAAGTGGAAAATGTGGTGGGAAAATGGGGACGCGTAAATTCTGCTTTGGATCCTTCCCCTGTTTCCATGTATGAAAATCTTATCAACTACAAACCGGAATATATTCTGGATGAAGACGGACACCGTGTGAGATTTAAAGTGGATAAAGAAGAAAATTTTTTATTGAAGGACAGCACTACTTACAACATCAACAGAGATGGCTACAAAAATATTTCTGATGAGCAACTTATTTCCGATGATGATGGAGAATATTTTCGCCAATGGAGGCCAGAAATAAAAAAAGCCGATGACATCTGGAAAGAAATTATTAAAGCCGCTTCTATTCCCGGTATGACTTCCGCTCCGAAAATTCAGCCCATCGAAACCCGTCTTATCATGCTTCAAACCGGAATGCGCGCACCAATGGGAATGAAAGTATTTGGTCCCGACCTTGCCACCATCGAAAAAGTAGGAATTGAATTAGAAAATATTCTCAAACAGGTTCCTTCGGTTTCTGCGCCTTCTGTTTTTGCCGATCGCATCGTTGGAACACCTTATCTGGAAATTGAAATTGACCGCGAAGCTATTGCGCGATACGGATTAACGGTGGAAGATATGCAAACCACCATCAGTGCCGCCATAGGCGGCATGAAAATATCCACTACGGTGGAAGGGCGTGAACGATTTCCTATCCGCATACGTTATGCGCGTGAGTTCCGAGATAACCCTGAAGACCTGAAAAAAATTCTTATCCCAACACCTAAAATGGTTCAGGTTCCATTGGGTGAACTGGCAGAAATCACTTACAAGCGCGGTCCGCAAATGATTCGCGGGGAAAATACTTTTCTCACCGGCTTCGTGATTTTTGATAAGAAGTCCGGCTATGCCGAAGTGGATGTGGTGGAAGAAGCGCAGCGGTTCATTGATGCAAAAATTAAATCCGGTGATTTTGTTGTTCCCCCCGGTGTGAGTTATAAATTTTCAGGCAACTTTGAAAATCAGGTGAGAGCTGCCAAACGGCTCATGCTTGTTATCCCGCTGTCGTTACTCATAATATTTCTGATTCTCTATTTCCAGTTCAAAACTGTTACTGCATCCTGCATCCATTTTTCAGGTGTGTTCGTGGCATTTGCCGGAGGGTTTATTATGATCTGGCTTTATGGACAGGATTGGTTCATGAATTTTTCAGTGGCGGGAATGAATATGCGCGATTTATTTCAGATGCACACTATTAACCTGAGTGTAGCGGTATGGGTTGGATTTATTTCCTTGTTCGGAATTGCCACCAACGATGGTGTGATCATGGGAACATACATTCACCAGACATTTGAAAAATTAAAACCGACTACAATAGAAGAAGTACGCAATGCAGTGGTGATTGCAGGAAAAAAACGCGTGCGTCCTGCGGTAATGACAGCGGCATGCGCCATCATCGCATTGCTACCGGTATTAACCTCCACAGGAAAAGGAGCGGATGTGATGATTCCTATTGCCATTCCCACTTTTGGCGGAATGATTATTCAAATGATGACCATGTACATTGTGCCGATACTGCAATGCGTGTGGAGAGAAAGCGTTGTTAAAAGAGAATTGAAATCAAAATTATAAAATACAGATATGAAAAACTTAATCGTCTGCTTGTTTTTTTTCTGGTCTGTAAATAATTTATTTTCACAGCAGGAATTAAACGCGTATTTAAAAACAGCATCCGAAAACAATCCTGCGCTCAAATCCGCTTTCAGCGAATACAGAGCCGCTTTGGAAAAACTTCCTCAGGCAAAAGCGCTGCCCGATCCGAACCTGATGTTCCAGTATTTTACCACTCCTCTTTATCTTGAAATGGGAAAGGAAAGGTTCACGTTATCCGCATCGCAGACATTTCCATGGTTCGGACAACTGAAAGCGCAGGAACAAGCAGCAGCCGAAATGGCAAAATCAAAATATGAATCGTTTATCAATGAAAGAAATAAACTTTTCAAAGAGGTGAAAGAAGTATATTTTAAATTATATGTTCAGCACAAATCTGTTCAGCTCAGCAATGAGAATCTGGAGTTGCTGCGTTCCATGCGCGAACTTGCTAAAATAAAATTTGAAACAGGGAAGGGTTCTTTTGTAAATGTGCTTCGCTCCGATATGGAAATTGCCGAATTGGAAAATAAACTCGCTTACCTTAAAGACAGCGAATTGCCATTGAGGGCGGAACTGGAAAAATTTCTTAATACTAAAATTTCAACTTCATTGGTGTTTCCTGATACGTTATGGAAAGATTCTCTTCCGGATGCAAAAACGGTTCTGATGGATTCCATCGCGGCACATAATCCTTCGCTCAAACAAATTGATTATGATATTGCTTCGTGGGAAAAACAAATGGAAGCTGCAAAAAAAACCGGATATCCTTCTTTTACCATCGGTGCAACGTATATGAATATGTCAAAACGAATTGAAACAAATGGTCATATACATAACAACGGAAAAGACATGTATATGTTTCCGGAAATAGGCGTGATGATTCCCTTGAACAGAAAAAAATATAACGCCATGGTGAACGAGGCAAAATACAATAGCGAATCATCAACTTATGAAAAAGTAAATAGGTCCAATGAACTCAACAGCGAACTGGAAACGGGCTACCGCGATTATCTGGATGCACAACGAAGAATGATTTTGTATACACGGTTGTATAACCTTGCAAAGAACGCCCGTGAATTATTGCTTTCCACTTTCTCTGCGGCAGGAACCGATTTTGAAGAAGTGCTGCGAATGCAGCAAGAGGAACTGATGTATGCACTGGAACTTGAAGATGCCCGCGCGATGCTGAATGCAAGTGTAGCAACTATTAATTATTTAACAGGAAAACAATAAATCAACGAAAAACGAAACGGTACGAACAGTACGAAAATAACAGCCAAACCAGAAGTAAGAAAAGAAGGGAAAGATTAACCGAAATTCCTTTCGTATGTTTCGTACAAATTCGTTTTTCGAGGATTTAAATCTTTAAAATATGAAAAACAAAAAACAGCTTTTCATCTATGCAGCGATACTTATAGCAGGGATAAGTATCGGATGGATGATTTTTGGAGGAGGGAAGGAAAATCCTTCTCAGTCAATCTCATCAGATAAAAGCACCGAACGGCAAAAAGAAATATGGACATGCTCTATGCATCCGCAGATACGAAAAGACAGGCCGGGCAAATGCCCCATCTGCGGAATGGACCTGATACCCGTCAATAACGGCTCGGATAACCAAGATACCGTATGGAATAAAATACAAATGAGCGAAAGCGCTATGAAAATTGCCGAAGTACAAACCACCATTATTCAGAAATCATCCCCCGGAAAAGAAATCCGGTTGCCCGGCAAAGTGAAATCCGATGAGCGGAAAATTGCCGTTATCACTTCACGTTTTGCAGGAAGAATAGAAAAACTCTTTGTAAACTTTACAGGACAGAATGTGCAGCAGGGCGAAAAACTCGCCACCGTTTATTCTCCTGATTTAATCACGGCACAGAAAGAATTGTTTGAAGCGATTAAGTTCAAGCAAAGCAATCCGGAATATTATAAAGCCGCAAGGAACAAACTCAAACTCTGGTCGCTTTCAGAAAATCAAATAGACAACATTGAAAAGAACGGGGAATCACAGAATTATTTTGATGTGCTTTCTCCGCTCGGTGGCACAGTAACAAAACGGGACGTTGCTCTTGGCGATTATGTAAACGAAGGAGCGTTACTTTTTGAAATTTCGGATTTATCATCCGTTTGGATTTTGTTTGACGCCTACGAAAGCGATTTGCCCTGGATACGAACAGGCGATAATGTGAGCTTTGAAGTTCAATCAATGCCCGGAAAAATGTTCAACGGTAAAGTAACATTTATTGACCCGCTGATGGATTCCGAAACCCGCGTGGCGTATGTGCGGACAGAAATAGTCAATCCCGGTAATTTACTTAAACCCGAAATGTTTGTTCGCGGTATCATTAAAACAAAATTGTCTTCTTCAGAAAATGCATTGCTCATTCCTAAATCATCTGTATTATGGACAGGAAAAAAAGCAATTGTATATGTGAAAGTGAAAGAACAAACCAAACCCACTTTTGAATACCGCGAAATCACACTGGGAGAAGATGCCGGCAGTTTTTATGTGGTGAAAGACGGTTTGAAGGAAGGTGAAGAAATCGTAACCAACGGAGTGTTTAAAGTGGATGCTGCTGCGCAACTGGCAGGCAAGCAAAGCATGATGAATCCGAAATCTGATGGAGGAAAAAAATCCATGGAACCTAATCACGAAGAAATGAAAATGGATGCCAGAGATAAAAAAAGCAACAGCAAAACATCAATGACAAATGAAAACTCAACTACTTTTTCATTTAAAGTATTTGGCAACTGTGAAATGTGTCAGGCACGCATTGAAAAGGCAGCGCTGTCTTTGAAAGGTATTCTGTCGGCTGACTGGAACAAGGAAACGAAAATCATTAATGTTGTTTCAGAAAACAAACTATTAAAGCCGGTGGAGGTAAGCGATGCAATTACCGCAATCGGGCACGATACGGAATATAAAACCGCCACGGAGGAATCGTATAATAATTTACCAGATTGTTGCAGGTATGAGAGGAAGACGGATGAAATGTAAAAACTAATCATGCACATTCAAACCATTCATATAAAAAACATGTGCTGCGAGCGCTGCATGAAAGTGGTGGAAGATGAATTGAAAAAACTCGGGCTGAATGTTTCTTCGGTAGAATTAGGTCAAGCCAGCTTCAGGCAAAGCCCTAAAGTATGTTTATCGGCAATAAAAAACATGTTGCATAAAAATGGTTTTGAATTAATCCTGTCGGAAGAAGAACAACTGGTTGAAAAAATAAAACACTGCGTGTATGATTTGATACATGTTCATCAGCGGGAATTTGAAAGAATAAAGTACACCGACTATTTATCCGAAAAAATAAAAAAGCCCTATCGCCATTTAAGTAAAATATTTTCAGAACAAACCAAAATCACCATTGAGCGTTTCATCATTCTTGAAAAAATTGAACGGGCGAAAGAATTATTGGAAGAAGGTGAAATGACTTTCGGTGAAATTGCACGGGCGCTCGGCTACAAAAGTTTGCAGCACTTTTCCGCCCAATTCAAATCTGTTACAATGCTCACAAAAACTCAATACCTGCATCTGAAAAGAAAGAAACGGCAGGGGATAGATGAAATATAGTATAACTCTTTTGCGTTATTGTGTAACAAGAAATCGATATTTATTCATGACCTTCGGAAAATAATTTATACTCCGGTTCTCATCCGTAAAACAAACCACCTCGCAATTGAAAATACCAACTTCAGAAAGGAACAAAGACCTCACAAACAAAAAACAACAAATCAATCCCGAAGGGATGCCTTCGGCATAAACCAAACACAATGAAAACAGTAAAAACAATTTTTCCGGCAGCTTTAGCTGCCATTTTTTTTATGGCAGGATATTCCTGCAATAAAGAAAACAACACGATGATGAATAAAAATAAAACATCATCGCTCTCATCCCTCACTTTAACCGCAGAGCAAACAACATTGTCATCAAACGGAACAACCAAAATTACAGCAAGCGGTGTTAATGTCAAATCCTGCTGCTCTCTTAGCTACACTTGGTCAGCAAGCGCAGGCAATATCACCGGAAACAGCGCTGAGATTACATACAAAGTTCCAGCCAATTCAGGGCAGCAAACAATTACTTGTTTGGCAAAAGATGGCTGCGGAAAATCGCAATCAAAATCAATTGCAATAACAGTTCAATAATAAAAACTAAATTAAATACCATTTAATAAAATTATGAAAACTAAAATCATTTTTTCAGCAGCAGCAATCATCACCCTATTTTGCACACACACTTTTTCTTTTGCACAAGGATGCCATGGAGGTGGCGGTGGAAACATGAGCAGTATGAATAATACTACTACCGTTTCCGATAATCCAAACAAGAATGCTATGTATGGAGGCACCGTGAAGAAGGTGGGCAAATACACTATTGAAATGGTGTACCAGCCGCTTCTTGCAAATGACCCACTCACTTTTCTTCTGATGAACAAAAAAGGAAAGCCCATCAGCAATAAGGGCATTACGGGCAAAGCTGAAATCACTTATCCGGATAAAAGCACCGGAACAATAACATTAGAACCGTTAGGAGAAAACGGGTTTGCAGGACAGATGCAAAATAAAACAGGTTCGTTTATTTGTTTCTTAACACTGCAAATTAATGGCGAAAACATAACCGCACGGTTTGATGGCGATGCAGTAGGAAAAGAAAATGCAACAGCAGCAGCAGGTTACACCTGCCCCATGCACCCCGAAGTGCAGTCAGACAACCCGGGCAACTGCCCCAAATGCGGAATGGCGCTGGTGAAAAAATCAAATACATCAGGAAAACAAGAAATGAAAATGATGTGCCCGATGATGGGAGGTATGAGCGATATGAATAAAATGGAAAGTAAGGAGAAGGACAACGCAACAAACCAAAATAAAACAGACAGCAACACAGGCGCTCAGGATACAATTATTTATACCTGCCCTATGCATGCTGAAGTGAAAGCCGCTCAACCCGGTAACTGCCCAAAATGCGGAATGACGTTGGAGAAAAAGACCGTAAAAAAATCAGATGTAAAAACTGAGAAGAAAGAAACAGCAAAGACATACACCTGCCCGATGCATGCCGAAGTAAAATCAGACAAACCCGGCAGTTGTCCCAAATGCGGAATGAATTTAGTAGAAAAGAAAAATAAATAAAAATTTGCAGGAGCGCAGAAAGGAGCATAAAGATTTTCACTATATGTGTAGTGATTTTTTCACTTTATGCCACCTGCACGGAGTGATGTCCGTGTTTGTACTCCTGCATTTATGCCGCGATAGCAGGTGGCAAGGAAACCAGTTGGAATTACACGATCATGATGATTAATAAATTTCAAATAATGAAAACAACAATTTTATCTTCATTCGCCTTACTTCTCACTTTGCCCTTGTCCTCACAAATTATTCTTAATACAAATGATTTGCCTTCTGTGGGCGATGTGCAGATTTCTGTTAAGGTTGACAGCACGCAAGCGTTGACTCTCTCACCGGGAAATGTCGGAGCTAATGTACTATGGGATTTCAGCAATCTTCAATCCTGCTGCGGCAGTTTGCAAAACTCTTACGATACGCTTACTTGGATTCTGCCATCAAGCACTGCTTATGCCAATGATTTTCCTCTTTCCAATCTTGCTTACAAAAAAGATTGTTACATTGTACATTCACACATCACACATCTTGACGAGGAATACTGCAACTACACCTATTGTATAAAAAATAATAACGGAGTATTGTTATATGGATATTATAAAACGGATGCTAAAACTTATGACAAGATGCGATTTGTTTTTCCCCTGATGCAATACGGAGACACGCTGCAGGAAGATGCCCGGCTGATTTATTATTCTTCCGTTGATACCGTCAAAGTAAGATACATCCAAAATAGATGCATTGCCGATGGATGGGGAACTGTAATTACTCCGTTGGATACTTCTGCCGCATTGCGTGTGCAAACCACTGAAATAATTTATGACAGTATTTATGTTAACAGTGTTGGAAACCTGCAAAGCACAACTGACAGCAATTATTACTATCACTGGTTCACTAAAACTTTGGGATTCCCTGTTATGCAGATTTTCAAAAGCTCGCTTCATCAGGAAAACACCTATTATCAGGATGCGCGTTACTCAGCTTTCAAAACAGCTGTTCTTGGCACGCCAGAACTTTCTCAAAACAATACGGTACAGGTTATTAATACTTTGTCTGGCAAAGAGATGATTTTTATTTTCCCAGACGATATTTCAGTGCGGGATTATTCCATAGAACTATTTGATTTAACCGGAAGAAAAATTAATCCGCTGCTTTCTTTGTTTGAGAATAAGATTATCGTATCGTTTGATAACTATTCAGATGGAATTTATTTATACAGGATTGGAAATTCATCACAAATTTTAAAAACAGGTATTGTTGCAGTTAAATAAAAAATCATTCATCAAAATAAGAAATGAAAATCATATTGCAGTTATTTTTCTGGATGGTTTGTGTATCACTTAATCTATTTTCACAGAAAACGAGAAACACTTCTTCTTCAATTCCTGTTTCAGCTGATGGTATCACTTGGAATGAGCCATTGATTCAGCAAACAGATGAAGCTCCAAAACAAGAATTGCTTTCTTTTGAAGGAGCGCACTATCACCTTTCGTCTCATCTTTTTCCTGTTGTGGGGAAAAATTTCAATCTGCCTTCCGGTGCTTCTTCAGCAGAGGCAAAGCTGAACAATCTCTCGTTTGCCCCCCTGACTGATGCCGAAAAAAACATCCTTAACAAATACGATGCGCTCAATAAGCAGTTATTGGAAAACGACATTGCTCCTTTGGTAACTATTTCCTATTTCAGAAAAAAACCTGTTGCTTACGTTTCTTTTATTCCCATCCGGAAAAATAAAAGTACCGGCAATTATGAAAAATTAATTTCATTCTCCCTTGAAGTTTTTCCGGTTTTTAGTTCCGAAAACAAATCTTCTTTTTTGAAAAAAACGTATGCTCTTAATTCTGTTCTCGCAAACGGAAAGTGGTATAAAGTTTCAGTGGTTGCTGATGGAATTTACAAAATGGATTATGCTTTTCTTAAAAAATCAGGATTGGATGTTGATTCCATTATGCCTCAAAACATCCGCATGTATGGAAACGGTGGAGGACAATTGCCTTATGCTAATTCAGGTTTTCGCTATGACGATTTGCAGGAAAACGCCATTGTGGTGGTAGGCGAATCGGATGGCAAGTTTGACCCTTCGGATTATGTTTTATTTTACGGGCAGTCACAGCACCGATGGAAATACAACAGCACCGATAAAAGATTTCATCACAACCTGAATGTTTATTCAGACACTACTTATTATTTCATCACAACCGATTTGGGTGCAGGAAAAAGAATTATGACACAAAGTTCTTCTTCTCTTCCTCCAACAAACACAATTACCTCATTTGATGATTACACTTTTCATGAATCAGAGGCAGTCAATCTTATTAAATCAGGCAGGCAATTTATGGGAGAAACATTTGACATACTTACTTCTTACAGTTTTGCATTTAACTTTCCGAACATAGAAACCACTTCAAAAGTTTATGCAAAAGTGGATGTGGGTGCAAGAAGAGATTCTCCGGGCACAGATTTTTCATGGAGCGCTGGCAGCGCGTCCTCTTCATTTAATGTGGGCAGTGTTTCCACCACAAGTATTTATGGAACTTATTACAGAACAAACTGGGATACTCTCAGTTTTTATTCTTCTCCAGGAACAATCCCTCTTACCATTTCTAAAACAACTCCATCGCCTGCCATCGGCTGGCTCAATTATGTTGAAGTAAATGCAAGGAGACAGTTACGCATGTCAGGCAGCCAAGCAATTGTTTTTCGCGATATGAATTCCGCAGGCACAGCAACTATTTCTCAGTTCATTATTTCAGATGCAACTTCTGCTTTGCAGGTTTGGGAAGTGACAGATCCTATTAATATAAAATTACAGCAGACAAATTTTTCCGGAAGCACTCTTGATTTCACTTTGCCTACAGATTCATTAAGAGAATTTGCAGCGTTCAACGGACAATCATTTCTCACTCCAAAGATTACAGGCGAAATACCTAACCAGAATTTGCACAGTTTGGCACAGAGTGATTTTATTATCGTAACCAATCCATTGTTTTTAAAAGAGGCAAACGCAATTGCCGATTTGCACCGCACTCAAGATAACATGACAGTTTCTGTCGCCACTACTGAACAGGTGTACAACGAATTTTCATCAGGCGCTCAGGATGTGTCCGCCATTCGTGATTTTGTAAAAATGTTTTACGACCGTGCCGCTGATTCCACCCAACTCCCCAACTATCTTCTCCTCTTCGGAAGGGGTTCGTACAACCTGAAAGCAATTATCAACAATACCAATTATGTTCCCGCTTATGAATCGCTTAACTCAACAGACATAACCGCATCTTATGTTGGGGATGATTTTTACGGAATGTTAGATGATAACGAAGGCGCATGGGATTTTACAGCAGATGTTCTCGACCTTGGTATTGGACGTTTGCCGGTAAAATCTGTCAGCGAAGCGGAAACTGCCGTGAACAAAATCACAAAATACACCAGCGTGCCGGGAACGATTGAAACCGGTAATTCATGTTCAACAGATGTATGTTATGGACTGGGAGATTGGATTAACACGGTAACATTTGCTGCCGATGATGAAGACGGCTCTTCCCATCTTGACCAAGCCGACCTGCTCGCCACAAAAGTTGACAATGTTTACAACAATTACAATCTGGATAAAATTTATTTCGATGCCTACCAACAGGTTGCCACACCGGGCGGTGAGCGCTATCCCGATGCAAATGCTGCGCTCACGCGGAGAATGGACAGGGGAAGTTTGATTGTAAACTGGACCGGTCATGGAGGACCATTGGGATGGGCGCACGAACGGTTTCTTGGAGTATATGATATCAACTCATGGACAAACCAATGCAAACTCACCTTTTTCTTCACTGCTACCTGCGACTTTAGTTTGTGGGATGACCCAGCGCTTACTTCAGCGGGAGAATTAACTTTTTTGAATCCAAACGGTGGAAGCATCGGGCTGATGTCCACCACGCGTGTAGTTTATTCAGCGCCCAACTTCACGCTTAATAATTATTTTTATGACTACGCATTTGCTCCGCTGCCTGATGGAAAAATGCCCCGACTTGGAGATGTATACATGCTGACAAAAAACAGCATGGGCTCAAGTGCAATAAACCACAGAAATTTCACCTTGCTTGCCGACCCTGCTCTTTCTCTCAACTATCCTGAATACACAGTTGCAACAACTGATATAAACGGAGCGCCAGTAAATCCTTTGCTGCCGGATACCGCACGAGCATTGAGCCAGCTAACTGTGAAAGGAGAAGTGCGCGACAAAAGCGGAAATCTATTGACCAATTTCAATGGAATAATTTATCCCACTGTGTACGACAAGAAAGCAAAAATCACCACATTATCCAATGATGCCGGAAGCCCCCCACGCACTTTTCTTCTTCAGAAAAACATTCTCTTTAAAGGAAAGGCAAGCGTAACCAACGGAAAATTTTCTTTCTCCTTCATCATTCCGAAAGATATTGCCTACAACTATGGTAAAGGAAGAATAAGTTATTACGCGCACAACGGCTATCAGGATGCAAGCGGATATTTTGAGGACTTTATCATTGGCGGAACGGATACAACTGCCCGACCGGATGTAATTGGTCCGGACATAAAACTTTTTCTGAACGATGATAAATTTGTATTTGGAGGAATCACAAATGATGATCCTAAAATTTTTGCCGTACTCAGTGATGAAAACGGCATTAACACTGCCGGAATAAGTATCGGCCACGATATCACTGCTGTGCTGGATGGAAGAAATGAGCAGCCCTTCGTGCTTAACGATTATTATGAATCCGATATGGATAATTACAAAAAAGGTTCGGTGCGCTATCCGCTCATCGATCTTGCCGAAGGAAATCACTCGCTCAATGTAAAAGTGTGGGATGTGTATGGTAATTCCTCCTCCTCGTACACAGAATTTTTGGTGGCGGCTTCTGCCACACTCGCACTCAAACACGTGCTCAACTATCCCAATCCGTTCACTACAAAAACTTCTTTTTACTTTGAGCATAACAAATGCTGCACAAATCTGGATGTGCAGGTGCAGGTATTTACCGTATCCGGAAAACTTGTAAAAACCATCCAGCAGTTTGTAAACCTGGAGGGTTTTCGTTCAGACCCTATTGACTGGGATGGCACAGATGATTATGGCGACAAAATCGGACGGGGAGTTTACATTTACCGCCTGCGCATTAAATCTGCGGGCGAAACAGCCGAGCAGTTTGAAAAGTTGGTCATATTAAAATAAAATGGTTCTACTCGGTTTCCTGCGGGTAACTATCTTTTGATGTATTAACCCCGTTGGATTCACCCCGTTGGAAATTCTTCCTACGGGGTAAAAAATCCCGCAGGGTATCCTACGGGGTTAAACCTTAGTAGCAAAAATAAACCATACAAACCCGAAACCTTATTACATTTAGGACTTACGCAAGAATATTGAACAATGTTTTTTCTTTGCGTTTTCTTTGCGTTTTTCTTTCTTTGCGAACTTTGCGAGAAAGATTTCACGCAAAGAACGCTAAGATTTTCGCAAAGAGCGCAGAGTTTGCGTAAGTCCTTACATTATATTGACGGATAAGATAATAAGGTTGAAAAAATTAAGCGCACATTCTTTCTACTAAGGTTTAAAAAAGGCAAACCCTGAATAAATATTTCTTCTTTTATATTAACTTTGATGCATTATGATACCATTCAACAACATGCCGCCTCACTCCCGCGCTTGGATTTATCAATCCGACAAAGAGTTTACTGAAAAAGATAAAAACATTTTCAAAGAGCTTTCAAAAACTTTTCTCGAAAACTGGATGTCGCATGACAAACCCGTGAAAGGAGCTATTGAACTTTTTCACAACCGGTTTATTGTCATACTCATTGATGACAAAGACGACAAAGCATGCGGAAGCAGCATTGACGCATCGCTGCGCCTGATGAAAGAACTGGAACAGGAACTTGGCGTTACACTGCTTAACCGGATGCTCACGGCTTATCGCCATGGCGGTAAAATAATCTCCTGCACGCTCAGCGAGTTCAGAACATTGGTTGAAAACGGAACTTTGAACGAAAACACAACTGTGTTCAACAATCTGGTGAGCACCAAAGAGGAGTTTGAAAAAAACTGGGAAGTGCCTCTTGAGAGAAGTTGGCACAGGCAGTTTGTATAAGATTTGTTACAGTTCTTTAGAGTTGAAGCGTAATTCTCTTGAGTTGAAGCATAGTTCCGTTCAATAATTACCTGAACACAATATCCAGAATCACTTCTTCTCCGGCTTCTTCATTCAGTATTTTAATAAGTTTTTCGCGGGAGTAAAAAAGTTCCTGCTTGAGCGGTGCGGAGTCAAGATGGAGATAAAGTTTTTTATTGCGTATGGAGATTTCTTTGGTGTGTTTGGCAATCATTTTGCCCATGTGCTTTTCCCAGCCGTCAATTATTTTCTGCTCGGCAAGCTTGCCTGAGAGCCGCGAGGATTTCAGGAACGAGCCAATGGCGTCTTTCAGGGGTTGTTCGTTGCTGCTCATGATGCTAATATACGAATGTCATTCCGAACGCATGTGAGGAATCTCCTCATACTATTCTACATCATAAGGAGATTTCTCTGGCACCAAAGCGTGCCATCGAAATGACACCTGTTATTCGAAAATACTTCCATCCTTCACTTTGAAAAGTTTTGTTTCTGAATTAACTCCTTTAAAAAGTTTTTGAATCCTTTCTTTGCTTGTATCGGTGATAAATACCTGCCCGAAATCATTGGTGTTTACCAGTTCAATTAATCGTTTGGTTCTATGTTCGTCCAGCTTGTCATGAATATCATCGAGCATGAGGATGGGAATTATCTGCTTGTGCTGTTTCACAAATTCAAACTGCGCGAGCTTCACGGCAAGCAAATAAGATTTCTGCTGCCCTTGTGATGCGAATTTTTTTGCAGGATAGTTTCTGGAGAAAGAATTCGCTGACTCGGATTCTCCCATCCTGAATTCCCAATCATCTTTGTGAACTCCAACGGTGGAATATTCCATCACCCGGTCTTTATCCTGCGATTCGTTGAGCAATGCTTCAAAATCTCCTTTGCTTAACTGCGATTGATACGCAATCTCCACTTTTTCTTTTCCTCCTGAAATCAGTTCATAGTATTTCTGAAATATCGGTTCAAACTCGGCAGAAAATTCTTTTCTCTTATTGAAAATCCTTTTTCCGAATTCTACTAACTGCGCATCCCAAATCTTCAGAGCATCCGCATCAAAACTTCCCTTCCTTGAAAACTGTTTCAACTGGGCATTCCTCTGCAGAAGAACTTTTGTGTAAGCAATAATATCTTCAAGATACGCGCGGTCGTATTGAGAAATGATGCTGTCGGCAAACTTCCTGCGTATCTCACTTCCTTCCAGAATCAATTCAATATCAGAAGGCGAAGTCATCACTACGGGAAACATTCCGATATGGTCGGCAAAACGCGTGACTTCTTTTTTATTCAGCTTGACTTGTTTTCGCTCGCTTTTTTTCTGAGCGCAGTAAACCTCGCAGGACTGCGGCTCCTGTCCAACGGGGTAAACTTCTTCTTCCTTCTCCCCCACTTTGAATTCTCCTTGTATCACAAACAAAGGAGCATCGTGAAAAATATTCTGAGAATCAATCGGATTGAAATAACTTTTTGTGAAAGAGAGATAATGAATGGCATCCAGCAGATTGGTTTTGCCTTCTCCGTTATTTCCGACTATGCAATTGAAACGTTCGGAAAAAATCACATCTGCGTGAGCATAGTTTTTGAAACTCACGAGAGATAGTTTATGAAGGGTCAATCTTTTCATTTTCCGAATATACAAATGTAATTCCTGCTATAATTGTATTATCAAAATAATTTTACCTTTGCCCTCCTTATGAAAAGGATTACACAGATAGAAAATCGGTGTAATCACTAACTAAAAAAACATGGCAGAAAAAGATGAACCCATTGTTGATGTTCAGGAATCCATCAGCAAAGCGGAGCGGTACATAGAAGAAAACAAAAAGAGTTTATCTATTATCGTTGGCGCAGTAGTAGTGCTGGTAGGCGGCTATTTTGCCTGGACAAAACTTTATCTCGCACCGCTGGAAGAAGAAGCGCAGGGTCAGATGTATACGGCAGAGCATTATTTTGAAAAAGATTCTCTCAACAAAGCCATCAACGGTGACGGGCAGTTTCTCGGTTTTAAAGATATTGCTGACCAATACGGATTAACATCTTCAGGAAATCTCGCGCACATGTATCTCGGGCTTTGCTATCTGCACACCGGCAAGTTTGAAGATGCCATCAGCGAGTTGAAAGAATACGATGGCGATGACCTGATGCTTGCTCCTATTTCTGTTGGGGCGATTGGTGATGCGTATTCAGAACTCGGAAAACAAGACGATGCCATTGACCAATACATGAAAGCCGCTGAAACCAATAAAAATAATTTCACCACTCCCATTTACCTGATGAAAGCCGCAACGCTTTATGAATCTCAGGGCAAATATGCTGATGCGGTAAAAATATACGAGCAGTTGAAAACTGATTTCCCTGAAGCGCGTGAAGGGCGTGATGTGGAGAAATATATTTCCCGCGCCAAAATGAAAGGCGGTTTGAATTAATTTTCAGTCATTCATTGTTCATGTCTTCTTCCGTAAAAAATCCATCTTCGAATTACAAGGTCGAACTTTTATTTCCTGACTCCATACGAATTGGCGTGGTGGTGGCGGAGTGGCATCCTGAAATTACTGAGGCATTATATCAGGGAGCAGAAAAAGTTCTTCTTGAAAATGGAATCAAAAAAGAAAACATCCTTCGAAAAAATGTTCCCGGCAGTTTTGAATTGCCTCTCGGTGCTCAACAATTGATTGATAAAACAAAAGCCATTGTTTGCCTGGGTTGTGTAATCAAAGGGGAAACCGATCATTACCAATTCATTTGTGATGCTGTTGCTAACGGCATCATGCATGTCGGATTAAAGTTAAACATTCCGGTGTCTTTCGGAGTATTAACAACGGATACGGTCGAACAGGCGAAGGAGCGCGCAGGAGGAAACCATGGGAACAAAGGAGAAGAAGCGGCTTTTACCTCACTGAAAATGATAGAGAAAAGAAATTCTTGATTTTATTAGTAGTCCTTCCCCTCAATTTATCGAACCTTTGGGAAGACTATGATAGCTTAGTTGTGTTTCGTCAAAGATATGGCAATTTTGAATCTAAACGATGAAAGACTTAACCTACGATCTTGCGTCCTATGGAATTTCTCGCTGCGTAAGCAAAATGATAAAAATATTTTTCCAACTCAGCAAAAGAAGAATTGTATTCCTTGCCTCCCACAAAGGCATCGCAAACAGTTTCTTTTGCACGAGCAATTTCCTTTAAACGATTTTTCCATCTGGTATCACTAAGCGTCAGGTCAAGTAACTCGATAGCGCGGAAAACTGCCTCTTTGAATAATTTCTCATCTTTTTCTTTCCACTTGGCTGCGCGTCCCACCTCGCTGCCGATGTTGCCCATTTGCTGGCAGAGCGTATACGTAAACCACTTGCCCGATGCCATTGATGAATGTTGAAATGCCATTTTATTATTCTTTAATAAGTTTTGAAACTATTTCAATTATTTTTTTCTGAGTGTCTATATTTTCAACACTCCGAGAGCGATTTCCCAAGTAGGGACGAATGTTAATCATTGAATCAAATTCTATTCTTGCTGGCATTACTTGTGCAGGATGAATATTTATTCCCCAAAGATTTTCCTGATTGCTTCCTTCATCTATCAAGTGCGCTTCTTCATCTGCGTGCATTTCACCGCCAATAGCCATGATTTTTTTTTCAATATCTACCACTGCTTTCACCAATGAGCCAAACTGGTTTTCAGCCATTGATTTTATTTCTGACAAGTTTATAGGAAGAGAAATTGTTATGATCTGAAACATTTAAAAGTTTAATTTAACGAATGTACTATTTTAAAAAATATTTCTTCTCAACAGTAGTCCCGACTGGATTCGAACCAGTGACCGCAGGTTTAGAAAACCTGTGCTCTATCCAGCTGAGCTACGGGACCTTTTCAAAAAAGAAATGACGAATGTAGAATTACAAATTTATCATTCGTTATTCATAATTCGCCATTTCAAATTGTCGGGGTGGCAGGGATTCGAATCTCAGTCATAATTCGTTCTTTTATTAACAATTTCGCCTTTTCTTTACTATCTATAAACTTTGGTAACCGAATAGGTAACCGAGTATGTCAATTATTATGCAAGTATAATTAATTTGGTAATAGATGATTGTGTTTGTTACCGATTAATCTATTACCAGTACGTGCTAATAAACTGATGGTGTTTTATTTTTTGTATTGGAATTTATTTGCTACCATTTTAATTTCTCAAGAATTTCCTGCTTTTTTCTGCGAGAAATTTCAAAACCAAAATTACGAGCAATAGTCAAAACACATGGCTCTCCCTTGCTGTAGCCGCTCACATGATTAATATTGGCAAGACAGCTTTTGCTGATACGCATAAACTGAGAATATGCTTGCAGCATTTCTTCAAACTCACCCAAATTTTTAGAGGAAGAATATTTTTCTCCGTTTGCATTATATAGTAATGTATAGTTGCGCTCCCCCTCCATGTGTGTGATTGCGCTTAGAGGAATGAACTTGACCTTATCATTGACATGAACAGCAATTTTTTTCTCTATCTCTTTGCTTTCGATATGAGCAAGGAGATTAGTTAGTTTTTCATTCTGATTTTTTATGTCTTGCCTGGTTTCTAATCTTTTGACGGCACGTTTCAATTCTTCTACCTCCACGGGTTTGAGTAAATAATCAAGTGCGCTGAAGCGGATTGCCTCCAATGCGTATTTATCATAGCTGGTTATGAATATAACTTCAAAAGGAACATAAATATATTTCTGCAAGAGATCAAACCCATTTGCTTTTGGCATTTGTATGTCAAGAAAAACCGCCTGAGGTTTTGTCGCTGCAATTATTTGCCTTGCTTTCTGAACATTATCCGCTTCACCGCAAACAATAATGTTCGGGCAGAATTTCTGAAGTAGTTTCTTCAGCACATTGCGGCTGTCTGCTTCATCATCAACTATTACAATTTTTATTTCCATTTTAATTATACGTTGGCAAATCAATTTCCACACGGGTGCCTACAGAAAACTTATTGTCATTGTACAAATCGATAATTCTGATATCTGCCTTAACATTAATAGCCTTAAGAATATCTACTCTTTTTTCTGAAAGCATCATTCCAAAAGACTCATGCGTGCTTTCTTTTTTTAAGAGTGTAGAACGCTCTCTGCCAATCCCATTATCTTCTATTATAATTTTAAGAACACTTACATTTAAGAAAAGATGCACTTTTAGTTTTCCTTTTTTACTTTCATTTAAATGCATAATACCGTGCCATATTGCATTTTCAAGATACGGTTGTATAAGCAAAGTGGGTACTTTAATTTCTTCAATTGGTAAATTATCATCTACTAAAATTTCAAAATCAAATCTTTCTTTGAACCTTGTTTGCTCCAGCTCTATATAAAGTTTTAATGCCTCTAATTCTTTTTCTAAACTAATTGAGCTATGCTGAGAATTAGAAAGCACTTGCCTAATGAGTTTGCTAAACTTTGCAAGATAATCATACGCAAACTGACTATCGTTATTCAAAATGTAGCTCTGTATGCTATTGATTGCGTTGAATACAAAATGCGGGTTCATTTGTGCCCGAAGAGCTACCATTTGATATTCTGCCAGCTGCTTATTAATGCTTGTTTTTTCTACTTCTTGTTTTTTTATTTTTTTCATTCTGTAATAGATATATAAATATCCGCAACCTATCAGAATAATAATTTCCAATGAAATAAACCACCACGTTTGCCAAAAAGGATTTAATACTACAAAGCTGAATGATACGGGAATAGTGCTGGCGATGCCATCATTGTTATACGCTTTAGCTTGTAGCGTATATTGCCCGGAAGCCAGATTGCTAAAATTTATTTCGTTACTGAGAGTTGTATGCCAGGTTGAATCTGCTCCAAGCAAGCGATAAGAATATGTTTTGTCGGCAGATTTATAAGTAAGTGCTTCAAGAATGAAACGCAGATTATTTTCGTCATGCATAAAAGTTGTTATGTGATTTTGTAAAATACTATCGTGTAAAAAAATATGACTGATATAAACCGGAGGGGGAACTTTGTTTGGTTGTAATGTTGAAAATGGCATATGACATAAACCATTTGCAGTGGCCAGCCATAATTTTTCACCGTCAAACTCCAAATTCATTATTTCATTGGAGATCAATCCATGTGATGTGTTGTAATTTTCTATCTGGACGGAAGAATAATCGGCATCAGAAGGAATAATTTTACTCAACCCTTTATTGGTTCCTACCCAAAGAATGTTTTCCAATACAACAACCGCATTGCATTTATCAGAAGGCAGTCCGTTTTTAGAAGAAATAATTTTTGCCATGCCATTATTAAGGTGAATAAAAATTCCCTTTTCGTCAGTTGCAACAATCAAGTTGTTTGAAGCATCTTCTATTATTTTATTGATTTTACCTTGAGGCAAACTCGTCTGATTTGAAGGAGAAATAATTTTTTCATTTTTGTATTGATAAATTCCTTCCGTAGTACCGATAAGAACATCTCCATTATGCCGGGTAAAAATACATCTGCCTCTTGCAGGCAGAAATTCTATTACCTCTTCCATGTTTCCAACCCGTACTAACTCTCCGGAATTGATTCCTACTATTTCGCCCTGTGATGTTTGTGTTATATCGTACAAGAAATCTGAAGTACTTTTTCCCTTATACTTTATTAATTCAAAATGGAGTAAACCAGTATCGGCACTAAGAACTATGCCGCCAAGAAAAAAAATAGTGTTACCTATTTTTTTTGTGCTATAGTAATATACCTTCTTATCTAACAATATTTCATTCAATTCAATGGAACTTGTATCGTCCACGAAAAAGAAACGGGAAGAAGCGTTGCTACATAGAACATGTTTATTCAATTTGCAAAGTGAGATAATATTATTTTCAAGTCCATCTATATTATTAAAGGCAATCACTTTTTTTGAAGCACAGTAGTAAACTCCTTTCACAAAAGAAGTTGCCCATATTCCGCCTTCCTGGTCAACCATCATAGAAGAAATCGACTCATTGCTGAGAGAAATAATTGGCGGGCTGTCGAGATTTCCTTTTCTGTAAAAAAACACACCCTTCTCGTAAACAGTTATCCAAACATCTCCGTCAGCGTCCTGGTATAAATGCAGAATGCGTCCGGGAAATTTTTTTTCAGTGTACGAACCATCTGCATGAATTTCCAAAAGCACATTTTCAATACTTAATAATACACAATTAGAGTTCAGCATTAAAGAAGTAAAATAACCCGGTGCTCCATACATTATCTTATAATCGTATTGAAGTGTTTTATGAAAGGCGTCCACTTCTATTGTCTCCTGGCTGATTGTGGATTTTTTTAATATTATACTGATAGTGTGGTATGCCATAGATATTTTTCCATCAAGGATTTTTATGTAAAGATTACAGAGATTGTTTTTCTGTGGAAGCGAATCAACGGTAGAAAAATTATTTTTTACATTCAGACGATAGATTCCTTTATTCGTAGCAATCAACAAATTCCCATCCGTATCATTTTCCAATGAAAACACCTGATACAATCCCGTTTTTAAATATTTCTGAAGTTGTTTACTGCCTTCAACCTTATGTACACTATCCCTATAGATATAACCTACTGAGGAAGAAATGGTATTGAACCATATATATCCGTTTTTATCTTCATGAATCCTGAAAACCGTATTATCCTGTAACCCGTTGCTGACTGAAAAACATTTCAAATCACGACCATTATAGCGGCACAAACCGGCATTGGTGCTGAACCAAATATACCCTTTGCTATCCTGAATTATATTATAACACTCAGAAGAAGGTAACTCATCCTCAATACCTACATGCTTAAAATTAAATTGCTGGGCAACTAAGCACAAAGGAAGAATGAAGAACAATAAAAATATGTACCTCCTTATTTTCACCATATCCGTGCAAAGTTAGGGTTTGTATGTATCTGTTTATCTCTATTCTTTGTATGTGTAAAAAACTTATCTAACTGCGTATAACGCTAATGATTATAAATTAACTTTATAGTCAAGAATCCATTCTTCCAAATATTTAATTAAAATTCTTCACATGAAAAAACTATTACTCTTCTTCGCCACAATTATTTGCCTTGCTTCATCAATCAAGGTAAACGCCCAACATAAGCAGTTATGGGGAACTACCTCTGGAGAAGGAAGTTCCTACCCCTCCAACGGAACTTTATTTCATTATAACACAGATACGCAGAACATACGAATGGATTACAACTTTCCTATTTTCAATGAAGGAAGGATGCCTCATCATGTAAAGCTTGCTGATGGCGGAAATGGAAAATTATATGGGATGACGCTGCAAGGAGGATTGAACAATAGCGGGGTGATTTTTGAATGGGATACAACTACAAATGTTTACACAGTCAAGATTAATCTCTCAACTTATGGTGCGGCAAGCGGAGTGGGATCCCTTATTTTATACAATGGCATTTTTTACGGAACTACTGCAGGAGGAGGAACAAGCGGGTGGGGAATTTTTTTTTCGTGGGATCCTGCAACAAATATTTTTACTAAAAAGGTTGACTTTACCGGAGCTAACGGAAAATATCCTGATGCTTGCTTGGCACTTTATAACAGTAAAATATACGGAATAACATCGCAGGGAGGAACGAATAGCAATGGAGTAATCTTCGTATTTGATCCTTCTCTTGACAATTTTACAGTTTTAAAAAGTTTTGTTGGCCAGGGCAACAACACCATTGGCTCTTTTGCTATAGTTAATAATAAATTTTGGGGTGCGAGCAAAGGAAGCGGAAGCAGCGGGACAATTTATATGTATGACCCTGCATTAAATACTTTAACCTTAAGGGCAACTTTTACTGCGCCTGTAGGTTTAGACCCCTTCAGTGACTTGACTTTTTATAATAATACGCTTTATGGCACAACCGTTACTGGGGGGTTCAAAAATCAGGGAACGATTTACAAATTTGATACTACCACGAATGTTATTACAAATTTGTTTGACTTTGATTCTCTTTCCGGATTTAGTAATTACGGTTCCCTTACTATTGCTAATGGAAAATTATACGGAATGGCTCAATACGGTGGAACTAATAATAAAGGTACTTTATATGAATTCAATCCTGTTGGAAACATCTTTACTAAAAAATTTGATTTTGGCAATGCCACAACGCCAGGAGAACATTCCACATCCACGTGCACATTTCTGAATGGGAAGTTTTACGGAATGACATACTATGAATATAGTATCGGAGGAAGAATTTTCGAATGGGATCCGGCCACAAATATTTATACTTCTAAAATAAGTTTGAATGAATATTCTAATGGAAAAAATCCAAATGGATCTATATCCTATTATAATGGGAAATACTATGGCACAACTCCTATAGGCGGAAGTTATGCCAGTGGAGTTATTTTTGAATTTAATCCTTTAACAAAAATATTTACAAAAAAAATTGACTTTAACGGAACTAACGGAGCTGGTTCAAAAGGCGGCTTTACAATGCATAACGGAAAATTTTATGGCTTAACATATGGCGGTGGAACTTATAATAAGGGGGTTCTTTTTGAATGGGACCCCAACACAAATATTTATACTAAGAAAATAGATTTGGATGATTCAACGGGTTTCAATCCCTATGGAAATCTCAAAGAATTCAATAATAAATTATATGGAATCACATCAGGTGGAGGGAGCGCGTACAGTTCCGGGTCAATATTTGAATATGACCCTTCTATTAATACCTGCACAAGAAAAATTGCTTTTGATCCTGCAACAGGAGGATGGATATCAGGTTCTTTGCTTTTATACAACAATAAATTTTATGGAATGACGGGCTATGATGGCGCCAATGGAGGCGGAACCATTTTTGAATGGAATCCCACTACCAACTCCTTTACTGTTTTGTATGATTTTAATTTTGGTGCTTCAGGTAAATCCCCCTATGGAGATTTAAGTTTGTATAACAGTAAATTTTATGGAATGACTTACGATGATGATGTAAATGGAGTAGGAGTTATTTTTGAATTTAATCCTACCGGAAATGTTTATACGAAAAAGATTTCTTTTGATGGCGGAACAAAGGGGGCAAGTCCAAAAGGCTCTCTCACTCTTCTTGGTAGCAAGTTTTATGGACTTGCTATGAATGCCGGAGCAAATCAACGAGGTGTGTTATTTCAATGGGACCCCACCACAAATGTTTTCATTACAAAAATTGATTTTGACGGAATCAATGGAGCCTATCCCGCATATTGCCAGTTGCTTTCCAGCAATGCAAATCCTGTTTTAAGTAATCTGCCCGGGCCACTTCGTCTTTGTTCTGGATCTAGCGGATTTGCATCATTTAATATTACAGATGGAGATGGAGATGCATTATCATTTTCAAAAGCAAGCAGTAATACTACCCTCCTTCCTTCAGCTAATATTTCCGTTGCGTATATCAGCGATTCCACTTATCATGTAAATGTAAATCCTGTGGCAGGCATAACAGATAGTTCGCTTGTAACAATTATTGCCAATGATGGCTATGGAGGCGAAGTGAGTTTCAGTTTTATGGTAAAAGTTTTTGCCCCTCCTGTTATTCCCATTTGTTTGGTAACGGTTGATACATCTACTTCTACAAAGAATGTTGTTGTTTGGGAGAAACCTGTTACCACTGCCATTGACAGTTTCAGAATTTATAGAGAGATTGGTTTGAATAATTATGTGTACATAGGAAGCACTTCTTATTCTGCACTTTCAGAATACACAGATACCACCAACGGAGTGAATCCGAAAATACAATCGTACCGTTACAAAATTGCCTGCGTTGACACCTGCGGCAACATAGGTGTGAAAAGTTCTCATCACCGCACCATTCACCTTTCCACACCCAACTATACTCCGCCCAGCACTTTCGATTTAATCTGGACAAATGATTATGAAGGTTTTTCTTTCTCTCAATATTATATTCTGCGCGATGGAAACAATTCAGGCAGTTGGGTCAAGATTGATTCTGTTACGTATGGCAGTTTTTCGTATACCGACATTGCTGCTCCCACTGACAGCGCACGATATATTGTTGAAGCTGCACCTGCACAACCCTGCAATGTGACCATTAAAAATCCAACATGGCTGGCTTCATCCATTAAATCATCCAAGTCAAACACATCAGACAGAATTGGCGGTTCAACTCCTATGACCCTAGCCATATCTTCTACAAATATAAGTTGCAACGGGCAGAATAACGGAACAGCAACTGCTACTCCTGCAGATGGAACTGCACCGTATACTTATTTATGGTCTCCTGGCGGACAAACCACACAAACAGCCACCGGACTCTCTGCCCTAACGTATACTGTAAGCGTTACTGATTCACAAACAATCACCGCTACTGAAACAATAACTATTACACAGCCCGCTGTGGTGTCTGTTTCAGCAACTAACTCCGCCAGTATTTGTGTTGGAGATTGCGCTACACTCACTGCCAATGCTTCAGGTGGAAATGGAGGATTCACTTATCTGTGGCAGCCGGGTGGATTAGCCGGAGCAACAGTGTCAGTTTGCCCTACAACAGCCACTGTGTATACAGTGACTGCAACAGATATTAACAGTTGCACCGGAGCAAAAACTTCCTCGGTAACAATTTCTACATTACCGCCTGCAACCCCGGGAAGTATTGCAGGTTCAACAACCTTGTGTCAAGGCAGCGCGCAGACATACAGCGTTGCTGTTGTAAGCGGTGCCACTTCATATTCATGGACGCTTCCTTCAGGATGGACGGGGGCATCATCAACAAACAGCATCAATGCCACTGCAAGTGCTACGAGCGGAACTATTACCGTAACTGCAAATAGTTCCTGCGGCATATCATCCCCGCAAACTTTATCTGTTACGGTCTTTGTTCCTGTCATACCAACGGTAACTCCGGGCGGTGCAACCACTTTCTGTCAGGGAGGCAGCGTGATATTAATTTCAAGCAGCGGAACAGGGAATTTATGGTCGAACAGCGCCACTACGCAATTTATTAACGTAACAACATCAGGAAATTATTTTGTAACCGTTACCGATGCAAACGGATGCGCTGCCTCTTCATCTCCTGTTAATGTCACTGTTCATCCAACACCCAATGCTACTATTACACCCAGCGGACCTACCACTTTTTGCCAGGGAGGAAACGTGATGCTGATATCCGGAAGCAGTTCAGGAAATGTTTGGTCAACCAGCGCGACAACACAATTCATTACTGTGACCACATCCGGTAATTACTCTTTAACGGTTACCGATGCAAATGGATGCACGGCTAACTCATCTCTGGTAACTGTAACGGTAGATGCAATACCAACCGCATCAATAACTGTAACCGGCACAACAACTTTCTGTCAGGGAGGTTCGGTTACCCTAACCGGACAAGGTGGCAGCAGCTATTCATGGTCAACTACTGCAACAACACAAAGTATTTCTGTAAATCAATCCGGAACTTACACGGTGATTGCCACCAATACATGCGGAAGTTCCAACACATCAGCATCTGTTACAGTGAATTCTTTGCCAACAGTAACATTTTCTCCTCTCAATCCTGATACTGTTTGTTTAACAGGAGGTTCTTTTGCTCTCACGGGAGGTTCTCCAATCGGAGGAACTTATTCCGGTGCAGGAGTAAGTGCAGGAAACTTTGATCCCGCAACAGCGGGAAGCGGACTGCATACGCTTATATATACATATACTGATGCTAATCTCTGCACAAATTCTGATTCAGCACAGGTGTATGTTGACTTGTGTACCGGAATAGCAAATACAGACATCAATTCAGGAATCATTGTTTATCCGAATCCCAATCACGGAAGTTTCACCGTCATTGCGAGCGAAGCGAAGCAATCTCAAATCAAAATCTATAACACGCTGGGTGAATTAGTTTATCAAACATCCGTTAACGAAAAGAAAACAGAAATAAAAATTCCT